>JANOWX010000510.1:0-7500 GCA_031418175.1 Acidobacteriota bacterium
TTTTGGGCCGCGCCGGCTGGGCGCGCCCGACTTTTGCGACTCCCGACTCCGTACATCTGAATTCTGCCTAATCCCAGGTAGGCATTTCACGCGTGGATTTATCCGCCAGATCAAGGCCGAGCGCGCGTTGAATGCCCTGCCGCATATTTTCAACGCCGGAGGCTTTGTTGACGAAGTGGGTCTTGCCGTCAGGCGCCAAACCGCCCAGATGCTGGGTCGTGCGGTCAGCCGTGGACATGATGACCGGGATGTCCTTGAGCCGGTCGTCACCGCGCATAAAGCGAATGACTTCGTAACCATCCAGGCGCGGCATCATCTTGTCGCAGATCACCAGCGCGAAAGCGGCGTCTTGTTGCAGGATGTCCAACGCTTCGCGGCCATCACAGGCTTCGACGGTCTCAAACCCCATCGCGCCCGCCACCGCCGAAATCATCAGGCGCGCGTCTTCTTCGTCATCTACAATCAGTACTCGTTGCGGCATGGTTTCCTCTTCTTCTGTTAGGCCCGGACGCGGCGGCCCAGGCAGGTTTTATCGTCCGGCAATCTAACACGCCTGAGCCGCTGGCGTCCAAAACTCCCGCGCCAAAACTCGCTTGAATTCTCGCCGCAGATGAACGCTGAAAAGCGCGGATCAAACCCCTCCATCTGCGCCAGTCTGCGTGTTTCCTACCTGCCGCCAGTTGTAATGATTCCCGCCCAGGCGTCACTTCAGCACGGCGAGGACAAGACTAAGGGCAGCAACTTTCCCAACAATCTAACAGCATGCTGAATGGCGAATGGCGCGAACGTGTCTGTCTGGTAACCGGTGGCGCGGGCTTCATCGGCGCGCATCTGTGCGAGCATTTGCTGGACGCGGGCGCGCGCGTCGTCGTGCTCGATCGCCATCGGCCCCGCCGTTCGTATTTCATCCTGCAAGGCCTCAACGACCGCGTGGATTTCATTTTCGGCGACGTGCGCGAAATGCAGGCCGTGCGCTGGGCGCTCGAAAAACACGCGGTGGACACGATCTTCCATCTGGCCGCCCAACCGCTGATTCCACTCGGCAACGTGATTCCTTTCGAGACCTTGAGCATCAACGCGCTGGGCACGTATGCCGTGCTCGAAGCGGCGCGGCAAACCGCCGGCATCGAGGCTTTCGTTTACGCTTCGAGCGGCGCGTATTACGGCGACACGCTCGACGATGGGGCCTTGCTGGAAGAGCACCCGCCAGCCGACGCCGCGAACATCTATGCGCCTGCGGTGGTCGCGGCAGACGCGGCGGTGCGGGCCTATGCCAAGACATTCAACCTGCCCACGGTGGCCTGCCGCTTTTTGAATGTGTACGGCGCGGGCGATTTGAATTTCAGCCGCCTGGTGCCGCGCGCGGTGCGCAACCTGATGATGGATGAGCCGTATAATTTCGGCGAACGCGATGACGGGCGGACGAAGCTGGAATTCAGCAACGTGCATGACGTGGTGCGCGGCCTGGCGTGCGCGGCAGAGGCGCTCCACAACCGCCGCCCCATCAAGGGTGAAGCCATCAACCTGGGCAGCGGCTATCCGGTCTCATTGCAAACGCTCGCCCGGTTGATCAGCCGTTGTTACGATGGGCAGGAACGCGAGCCCTGTTTTTGCGGCGAACCGGCGCAACAGCCGCACATCCGCTACCTGGACATTCGCAAGGCCGAGCGGCTGTTGGATTGGCAACCGCAGGTCGAATTGCAGGAAGGCCTGATCGAAACGCTCGCGTGGTATCGGCGCTTCTGGCAGCAACTTCGCTAAATGCCCGCCAATCCTTGCCATTCGCACATGAACGCAAGTACAATCCGCCCCGAATTGAAACGTATCAAACGCATCCGTAAGCAAGCCAGACGAGCAGACCTATTGTTCGGCAAGCTGCATTCTCAATTGGCTGGCAAGCAGCGCAGGAGCTTCTCCGCATGATCGGAACAGTCGCGGGCAATTTCAAAATCCTGGAAGAAATCGGTGAAGGCGGCATGGGCAAGGTCTACCGCGGCATTGACACCATGCTCGACCGCGAGGTAGCGATCAAAGTCTTGCGCCCCGAACTCGTCAGCCAGGCCCATCTGGTTGACCGCTTCCGTTCCGAAGCCGTCACGCTGGCGAAACTGAACCATCCGAACATTGCCATGCTTTACGCCTTCTTCCAGCAGCAAGAGCATTTTTACATGGTGATGGAATACGTGCGCGGCGAGACGCTGGACAAGCGCATCCGGCGCACCGGCCTGCTGGCCTACGATCAGGCGTTGAAGGTTTTTCTGTATACGCTCGAAGCCATCGGCTACGCGCATACGATGAACATCGTGCATCGCGACATCAAGCCCAACAACGTGATGATCACCGAGGCCGAAGAGGTCAAGGTGATGGATTTCGGCATCGCGCGCGTGGTCGGCAGCGAACGCATGACGCGCGAAGGTTCGATGATCGGCACGCCCGAATACATGGCGCCCGAACAGATTCGCGGCCAGGACGTTGACCCGCGCACAGACATTTACGCGCTGGGCATCCTGCTTTACGAGATGCTGACCGGGCGGCTGCCGTTCATGAATCAGAACCAGTTCGAATTGATGCGCGCGCATATCGAATTCCCGCCGCCCCGCCCGCGCCAATACGCGCCGCACCTGCCCGAAAGCATGGAAGCGATCATGTTGCAGGCGCTGGCGAAGAAGAAAGAAGACCGGTATGCCTCGGCGTATGAAATGCGCGATGCGATCTTGGCTTCGCCCGATTTGCCGACGGGCGCGTTGATGGGCCGCGCTACACGCGGCGGTTCCGCGCCGATTACGCCTGTGCAATTCGGACGCGTGAGCCAGGCCAGCCAGCCGTTTCCGACCAGTCCGCAAAACCGTCCAGCAACTGACCGGCAAACAATGGATGTGCGCCAATTCGAGGCGCAGCAACGAACTGGCGGCCAACAACGCTCCGGTCAAGTAACGGCCCAGGCTCCGCCGCGCCAGGCTGGTACCGCCCCGGCAGCGCGCGGCGGCGATCCCAACGCGACGCAAGTCGTCAGTACGCCGCTCCCTTCCGCCCAGGCCGTATCTGAAAAGAAAGGCTTGCCCTTCCCGCTGTTGATTGGCGGTGGCATCGCAGTGATCGCAGTCATTGCAGGATTGATCTGGTTTATGAACAGCGGCAAGCAGACTGTTGGGCCGACCGATCCGAACAAAAAAGGGGCAGGCGTGTCCACTAAAGTCTTCAAGGCCGATCTGGTCACGCTTTCCGGCGGTTCGTACCGGCTGGGCCGCACCGACGAACCGAAAAACAATGGCGATGAGGATTTGGCCTGGGGCTACGCGCAATGGCCCGCCAACACCGTCACCGTGCTGCCCTTCGCGCTTGACCGCACCGAAGTCAGCAACGAGGAATACGCGCAATTCGTCAAAGAGACCAAGCACCCCGCGCCATCGGATTGGAACGGCAACGAGCCATTCACCGGCAAAGAGCAATGGCCGGTGCGCCTCGTTTCTTACGAAGACGCCGAAGCCTTTGCCGCCTGGCGTTCCAAACGCGACAGCACACAGTACCGCCTGCCCACCGAAGAGGAATGGGAATTCGCCGCGCGCAACGGCGGGGATGCCGCGACGACCGTTTTCCCCTGGGGCACGCAGTGGACGCCGGATTTGGCCAACATCAAATTCACCGAACCGAAGATCGTGTCGGCCTATCCGCAAGGCGGCACCAAACAGGGCGTGCTGAACATGATCGGCAATGTGGGCGAATGGACTTCGACGCCGGCGGCCTATTACGCGGGCAACAGCAAGCTGGAACTGGACGCGGCGGCCCAAACCGCCAAAGTCGTGCGCGGCGGCTCTTACATCAGTCAACCCGACGGGCCGAAACCGATTCGCGTGACGGTGCGCGGCTTTCTCGATGCAAAGAAGAAAGACCCGACGATTGGTTTCAGATTGGTGCGGAGCCAGTAGGCAGAGAAACAGCGATGGAAGTGTCAGTGATTGAACCAAAGCTTTACGACAATGCGGAAGAAACAGAGGCCGCACACTTCGCTGAATGGCGGCAAGCCTAGTTGCGCACGCTGCAAGAACTTTGGGACAACGAAGAAGACGCTGTTTATGACTCGCTAGAAGTACCCATGCAAAGTCTGACTGACCAACTCCCGCCCGAAATCGCCCGCGCGATCAATCCCGCTTGGCGCAAGAACGAGGCGGGCTATTGGGCCGCGCGCGCCGAACTGCTTACACAGTATCAGGGTCAATGGATCGGTTTTGCCGATGGTGTCGTAACCGCTTCGGGAGCCAGCCCGGTGACTGTGTTTCATGCGGCTGAGGCGGCGGGACACCAGCCTTTTGTGACCTGTGTTGGACGGGAAAATGAACCCTGCCGTATGCGGCGCGCCAGTTTCGCTTACGACACTGTCTATCCCGGCGAGGCGTTGCCGCTGCTCCCGCTTGAGTTTCGCGTGACGAGCGGCGCGCCAGGAATGGTTTTGGATCGCGTCATTGCCGACACCGGCGCGGATGCCACTGCCCTGCCCTGGAAGGATTGCCAGTTGCTCCACCTCAACCCCACCGACGGGCGGCCGGGCTTGATGACCGGAGTCGCGGGCGGCACGGCTGCCACGCTTTTCTTTCGTACTTGGGTCTATCTTGATGGGCAGGAACACATTTGCCGCTTGCAAGCGGATTTTATCGGCCATGAACGCATCCTTGGCCGCGACGTTTTGAACCGGCTGGAGGTGCTCTTTCGCGGGCCTTCAAGTGAAATCGTTGTGAATCCCTGATGGCCGTATTCGCCGACCATGAGGTTTTTGAAAGATCGAACTAACACAGGCGGGCTGCAAAGCCGCCTAGCGGTAGCATAACTTCCCCCATTCAATTGCCGCTTAAGCCATGCATCCCGACAACGTCTACAATCGTTTTGCCGTGATTCACCGTTAAACCTTTGCACTAAATCCCCGCCGGCGGGAACCGTACCGCTCCGGCGTTTGCTCTTCCACAATACGGAGAAGCCCCCACGAGGGAGTTTTAGGAGGAAATGAAAATGAAGTTGATGCCCACACCGCCGCACCGCACCTTGAAAGTGTCGCTCGCGGCTGTCCTATCGTTGCTCATGAGTTTGACCCCAGTTGCGCCTGCCTTGGCCGGGACGCAAGACCCCGTGACCGGCGCCTTTGAAGGCACGGTCAGCAGCAGCCAGGGCGGCGCGGCTATCACCGGCGCGGTCGTCCAATTCGTCAACACCGTCACCGAAGTCCCGGTCGCCAAACGCTCCGACGCACAGGGCCGGTTTTATCAGGGCCTGTTGCAACCGGGCGTCTATCGCATCCGCGTCAGCGCGCCGGGCTTCAAAACCAAAATCATCGAACAGCGTTTGCTCGCCACGCGCGGCAACACCGTGGTGCCGCTGCCAGTGACGCTTGATCCTGAAGTCGTCGCCACCGCGCAACCAACTCAACCGGCGCAACCGAATCAACCACAACCACCAACACCGACTCCGGCCCCGCCAACACCCGTGATCAGCCTGCCTGAATCGGTGGAATTGAATGCCACCGATGGACGGCGCAGCGGCGCTTACACCGACGCCGAGATCGCCACGTTGCCGTTGGGCGATACGACCTACACGCGCACTTTTGACAGCTTTGCGCTGTTGATTCCGGGCTTGGCGTTGCCGCCGCAAACGGGCCGCGTCGCTGGGCCGGGCATTGGCGCGGGCGTAGGCTCGGCGGGCCAATTTTCCGCCAACGGACTGCGCTCGCGCGCGAACAATTTTCTGGTGGACGGTTCGGACAACAACGACGAAGACATCGGCGTGCGCCGCCAGGGCTTCTTTGCGCTGGTGCCGCAACCGGTCGAGTCCATCAAAGAGTATCAAGTCATCAGCAACCTCGCACCCGCGCAGTTCGGGCGCAACATCGGCGCGCAGGTCAACGCCATCAGCAAATCGGGCGGCTATGAAACGCACGGCACGGTGTTTGGCTTCCTGAATACCAACGACCTGAACGCGCGCGACTATTTCGACACGACCAGCAGCGGACAGCCGTTTGCGCTGCAAGGCTTGAATTTCAGCAACGGCGGCGCGGGCGTGTTGCGTGACGTGTTTTTCTGTTCGCCCGCCAACCCCGCCAACTGTGCGCAAAAGTTTGTCCGCAATCCGGCTGCCGGGCAGGATTCGCAAACCTTCGGCCAGGCCGGTTTGGTACTAGGCGGGCCATTGCTGCCGCGTCCTAAAACCGATGCGAGCGACGCGGCTTCAACCGCCGGAGGGGCTTCAACTAAGAGCGCCTTCTACTTCCTTTCGCTCGAAGGCTCGTTGCTGAACGCGAACAAGGAACAGAGCTTTGCCGTGCCGACGGTCGAGCAGCGCGGCTTTGCGCAAAGCGGCGGCACGGGCCTGGTGCAACGCAATAACCAGGGCCAAGTGGTGGCGCTGGGCTTCCCGACCAGCAATCAGGGCGACGCCGTGTTCAGCTTGTACCCCTTCCCGAACAATCCGGGCGGCGTGTATGGGCGCAACACTTACACCCAGATTTTGCCGGCCAGTGCGCAAGGCTACATCGCGTCGTTCAAGCTGGATCACAACCGCAAAATCTGGAACCGCGATCATTCCTTCACGGGCCGTTACAACCGCACGCACGATTGGCGTAATATCCCGGCCACGGGCGATGCGCTTTACGCCACGTTGCGGCCGGTGGTCGGCACGCAAAACTTCTCGTTTTTCTGGAACAGCGAGTTGACGCACGAGGGCGCGACGACGCCTTTCTTCAATCAGTTCCGCGCGTCGTATGGCCGCACGCGGCTGAACTTTGAAGAAGAGCGCGACACCGAGAATCTGGCACCGAGCGCGATTCTGCCCAACCAGGCGTTTACGATCAACGCGCCGTTTCTGGCGAATTTCACTATCCCGAGCGATAACCGCATCGAGTATCTGCAATACGCCACCCGCACCACCGAGTTGGGTTTGCCCGCCGCCAATGGCACGTTCGGCCGCAGCCGCGATGGCGCGCTCGGCCCCATCGGCCAGGTGCTGATGCCCGGCTTCAGCCCGCTGGGCGTGGACGTTTACAACTTCCCGCAACGGCGCGTGAACAACACCTTCCAATTCGCCGACATCCTCTCGTTCCGCAAAGGCGTGCATAACGCCGCGCTTGGCGCGGACATCCGCCGTTCGCAGCTCAACAGCGATTTGCAACGCAATGCGCTGCCGCAACTCGTTTTCGGCGGCGCGCCGATTTTGCGCTTTACCGAGGCGCGCGGCTTTTTCCTGGAGGGCTTCCTGCGGCCCGATTCGCTGGCGGCGGCGCAAGGGGCCAGCGGTTTCTTTCAATCGCTGGCGACAGTTGACACGTCGGTGATCGGATTGCGCACAACGCAGTACAACTTCTTCGTGCAGGACGAATGGCGCGTGAAACCGAATTTCTCGCTGAGCCTGGGCATGCGCTACGAATTCAACACGGTGCCGAAAGAAGCCAACGGCGTCATCGAAAAAACCTTCAACGACGCGGCGCTCAATCTGCCGTCGGTCGTGGGCTTGAAACAGTTC
>JANOWX010000511.1:0-4929 GCA_031418175.1 Acidobacteriota bacterium
ACTTGTTCAAGGCGATAGAAAACCCGAAGTGTCACAACGCCTGCCGCGCCCAGGTTGCGCCCAATAGACAAGCCCGTTTCAAACGCGACAAGCTATTTGCTTTTTCGCGGGTGAGCAGAAACAATCCGCCCATCACGCTGACTTCAGGAACCACACGCTCATGGCCGGAACCATGCTCACATTCGCCGACCGTTATCACTCACCATCCGCCGTCGAATTACTGCGTAACGAGCGCGTTCGGCACGCCTGCGACTTCATCCACACACATGGCCGTGAGTTCACCGCCGAACTCATCCGTATCTGTGAAATCCCCGCGCCGCCCTTTCAGGAACAAGCACGCGGGCGCTACTTTGCCCAACGTTTCGCCGAGTTAGGGTTGTGCGACGTTCACACGGATGCGGCAGGCAACGTGATCGGCGTCTATGCCGGCGCGAGCGCACAGCCTTTGCTGGTCGTCTCGGCGCACCTCGATACGGTCTTTCCCGCAGGCACCGACGTAACCGTCAACCGCAGCGGTTCGCGGTTGTGCGCGCCAGGCATCGCGGACGATTGCGCTGGTTTGGCCGCGTTGCTGGGTTTGATCGAGGCGTTGAATACGGCGCAGATTCGCCCGCGCGGCAGCATCGCCTTCGTCGCCACGGTGGGCGAAGAGGGCGAGGGCGATTTGCGCGGCGTGCGCCATCTGTTTACCAAAGGCAAGCTGGCGGGGCGCGTCGGCGGTTTTATTTCCTTCGATGGCACGGCGGTCGAATTCATCACGCATCAGGCGCTGGGGTCGAAACGCTTCCGCATTCTGTTCGGCGGGCCGGGCGGGCACAGTTGGGGCGATTTCGGCGTCGTCAATCCGGTGCACGCGCTGGGCCGCGTCGTAGCCAAACTCGCCGATTACCGCGCACCGGTTGAACCGCGCACGACTTTCAACTGCGGACGCATCGAAGGCGGCGAATCAGTCAACGTGATTCCCGAATGGGCGCAGTTGGATGTGGATTTGCGCTCGGTGTCGGAATTGGAATTGGGGCGGTTGGAAGATTTCCTGCTGCGCGCGGTGCAGCAGGCGGCCGAGGCGGAAAACAGTTTGCGCGCGGCGGCGGGCAAAACGTTGTCGGTAGACGTGACGTTGATTGGCCAGCGGCCTTCGGGCGAAACGCCGAAGACTATGCCGCTGGTGCAATGCGCCATTGAGGCTTCGCAGGCGTTGGGCATACGGCCCTTGCTCAATCGCGCTTCGACCGATGCCAACATCCCGATTAGTCTGGGCATCCCCGCCATCACCATCGGCGCGGGCGGCGTCTCGGCGGATTCACACCGGTTGACGGAATGGTACGACCCGCTGGGCCGGGAGTTGGGATACAAGCGGGCGTTGTTGTTGATCTTGGGGATGACTGGGCTCACTTGAGAGAAGGTTTCAACGCCAAGACGCCAAGAGCGCCAAGAAGAGCATCCAGGCCAGATTGACTTGCTCTGCTCTCCTTGGCGCTCTTGGCGTCTTGGCGTTGAAAAGCCGGGGCTCACCTCCGCTGAATCGTGATCGGCACAAATGGCGCTGGCTGCGCCGTTTTCACTACTTCGCCTTTGCGCGCGGCTTCGATGGCGCGCAGAAACGCTGCTTCTTCCTGCACGCCAGATAGCACCTGTCCGCCGATCACAAACGCCGGGACGCCGCGTACACCATAGGTTTCACCGATCAACAAGTCTTCGTCCACGGCTTCGGCATAACGCTGTTCATTCAACGCCTGCGCCAAGTCTGCTGCGTCCAAGCTCAAGCGCCAGGCAAGTTGTTGCAACGTTTCAATCGCACTGATGTCCAGGTCTTCGACGAAATGCGCGCGCAGGATGGCGTGATGAAACGCGTCGAAGCGCCCTTGTGCCCGCGCCCAGGCCACCGCCTCGTGCGCGTGGCGGGTGAGCGGCAGGCGCGAGGGTTGCCGCAGCTCGACGCCTAACGCCGCCGCCAGCGGCAGCACGGTGTCGCGCCAGGCTTTGTTCATCACTTCGCCGCGCGGTTCCATACTTGGCGGGCCGGCTTTGCGCAGTTGATAAGCGCGCCAGACGACTTGCGCGCCGGTTTGCGCGGCAACGCGATTGAGGGCAACCTGCCCCAACAGACAGAACGGTCAGGTGTAATCGGAAAAGACTTGAATGACGTTGGACATGAATGCTTAGCCTTTGGGTGCGTAATAGCCGGCACGCGCGCGCGCGCTAAAGCCGGGCTTTTTGATTTTGACTTCGAGTTTGCGAAAGCCGCCGTCGCGCGTTTCGTTGCTGGAATAGAAGCCGAGAATGTATTGCGTGCGCAACTCATCGGCAAGTTTGGTGAAGGCCGCGTCCAGTTCTTTGAGCGCGTTGTCGTGGTTTTCGTCAGGCGTGGCGTCGTCATTGGCGAACAGTTTGGGATGGTAAACCTCGCCGCCGGTTTCTTTGGTCAAGGCGGCGAGCGCACGTTCGGCAGCCAGATCGCGCAGGTTTTGCGAGTTCCACAAACCGCCGGTGTAAATGGCATAGATCACGCCGTCCACGCCCTGCGTCTGTGCCAAGGCCGTTTTCAGCGTTTTGCTGCTGGTCGTGTCGCCGCCGTCGGTGATGAGCACGATGACATGGCGGCCCCGCGCGGGTTTCAGGTAATTGGCGGCTAGGTAGATGCCGTCGTAAAGCGAAGTCGCCCCGGCGGCCTTGAGTTGTTTGGTGGCGTTGATCAGCAGCGGCACGCGGTTGGTGAATTCCTGCTGCAACACGACATCGGTTGAGAAGGAAAAGATCGCCGCCTGATCTTGCGGGCGAATGAGGCGCTCGAAAAATTTCGCGGCGGCCTTCTTTTCAAAGCCCAGCCGTTGCATCACGCTCAAGCTGGTGTCGAAGAGCATCACCAGCCGCAACGGCGCTTCGCTCTCGCGCGCGAAGAGGGTCACTTCCTGCGGCAGGCCGTCTTCCAGCACTTCAAAATCTTCGCGTTGCAAAGCGCTGGCTTTGGCTCCGGCGGGCGCCCCCGGCAATGTAATGATGGTCGTGACGACGTTGACCAGATCGGTGTTGATGCGGATGGCTTCTTCTTTTTGCTCAGGCGCGCTCACGGGCGGTTTGGGCAAGGGCGGCAAGGGAACGGGTTTGACGGGGCGTTTCTCTTCTTGTTTGTTGCGGCCGCTTTGCGCGTGCGAGTGAAGGAACGGCGCGCACCACAACGCGGCGAACAAACAACTCAACAGTGCAATCGCCGGTTTGCTTGGCAGGATCATCTACGCTCTTTCTCCGCAAAAGCGCATGAGTTCAGCCTTTAGGCTGCGGCTGCAAACGGACAGCCTATAGGCTGAACTCCATGCTCTTGCACTTCACGCTTAAACACTCTTGGCCATTTCTTTGACTTCGCCGATCTCACGCAACCATTCGGTAAACGCCTGCAAGCCGCGTTCGACCTGGATACGATGACGTTCGGGTTTGCGTTTGATTTTTCTGCGCGCGACATCTTCCAGCGGCGGCAACAACGCGAAGGTCGTGTTGGCCGGTTGGAAGTTGTCAGCGTCCGCGTGCGCCAGATAGTACGTCAGCGAACCCAGCGCCGAAGCGCGCGGCGGCGCGGCGGGCGCTTGCCCCAAGGCCAAACGCGCGGCATTCATCCCGGCCAGCATGCCGGTCGCCATCGCTTCGGTGTAGCCCTCGATGCCGGAAATCTGTCCGGCAAACAGAACGCGCGGGTAGGCGCGCATTTGCAAGGTTTGCTCGAGCAGGCGCGGCGAACAGATGTAGGTATTGCGATGCATCTGGCCGAAGCGTATGAATTCGGCATTTTCCAAGCCCGGAATCAATTGCAGCACACGTTTCTGCTCGCCCCATTTCAAATGACACTGGAAGCCGACCATGTTGTAGGCATCGGCCAGCAGGTTTTCCATGCGTAACTGCACGCAGGCATACGGCACGTGCCCGGTGCGCGGATCAACCAGCCCGACAGGCTTCATCGGTCCGTAACGCAGCGTCTCGATCCCACGCCGCGCCGTCTCTTCGATGGGCAGGCAGCCTTGGAAATACTTGGCCTCTTCTTCCATGCCTTCGTGCGGCTTGACCTTTTCCGCAGTGATCAGCTCCTGGTAAAAGCGCTCGTACTGCTCTTTGTCGAGCGGGCAATTGACGTAATCGTCGCCGCCGCGGCCATAACGCGCGGCTTTGAAAACGCTGTCGTAATTGATCGTGTCGGCTTCGACAATCGGCGAGATGGCGTCGAAGAAATACAGGTCGCGCTCGCCCGTCAGCTTGCCAATCGCCTCGACCAGCGCGGGCGAAGCGAGCGGCCCGGCGGCGATGACCGTGATTTCGTCCGGCCTATCAGTGTGGATGGAGGTGACTTCTTCGCGGTGAATTTCGATGTTGGGATGCTGGTGCAGCGTTTCGGTGATGAGCGGCGAGAATTGCGCGCGATCCACGGCCAGCGCCCCGCCCGCCGGCACCGCCACTTGCCGCGCGATGCGCAAGAGCAGCGAATTGCCCGCCGCCATTTCGTTTTTCAGCAACCGTGGCGCACTCGCCGGTTCGTCGGTCTTCAACGAATTGCTGCACACCAATTCGGCGAAATGACTGGTGCGATGCGCGCCGGTCGCGCGTTGCGGGCGCATTTCAAACAGCCGCACACGGCAGCCGCGTTCCGCCGCTTGCCAGGCGGCTTCTGAGCCAGCCAAACCCGCGCCGATGACGTTGATGATTTTTTGGGTTTCCATAACAACACTCGCTTGCCTTGCTCGTTTGGGCCGCAATGATAACAGATACGGTTTGGTTCTTTCAGCATCACTCAAGCCGTTCTGAAAAAGTCACCAAACTCGCAGTTGTCTCTTGCCTAACTTCAAAATGTCACTATACTGCTGCGGCACGGCGAGATAGGGTATTGTTCTTGAACGCCAGTCCCAGAGTAAAATTCTTCAAGGGCATCTTCAAGGGCATCTTCAAGGG
>JANOWX010000512.1:0-9609 GCA_031418175.1 Acidobacteriota bacterium
GGCGGCGAGTTTGAACAACACGGGCGCGGTGCGCGACATCGGCGGGCGGCTGGCTTCGACGCTGCTCATTCCGGCGAAGAACCTGCAGGTGCCTTACGTCCAGCAATGGAACCTGACGCTGGAACGGCAACTGCCCAAGTCGGTTGCCGTGCAGGTCACCTATGCCGGCAATCGCGGCATCGGCAATCCCTGGTTCGACAGCGGCAATGACGCGGTCTACCCCTTCGTGTCGCCGTCGCTGTTGGTGGATGTGGGCGGCGGCAATTTCCGTCCGGTGGTCTTTGACCGCGCCTGTACCGGCATCACCGACCCCATCTGTCTTGATCCGGCGAACGCGACTTCAACGGCAATTGGTTCGTTGCGGGCTTTCTCCGCCCTCAACGCGACCAACGCGACGCTGGCGCAGAAAGGCATCGTGATCGAAAACGGCGTGCCGCACGGTTACATCTCGCTGGCCCAGCCGCGCCTACAGGAACGCCGCCCCGACGCCACGTTGGGCCGGTTCGTCAACCTGCAAAACTTCGGCTGGAGCTATTACCACGCGGGCACGGTCAAAGTGACCAAGCGGTATTCCGGCGGGTTGGGCTTCAATGCGTTCTACACGCTGAGCAAGGCGATTGACACCGGTTCGGAAGCGACCTTCACCGTGGTGGACACCAACGCCCCGGCCAGCAAGAAGGGCGGCGCGGCGGCTTCGTTGCGCGGTTTGAGCGCCTTCCACGCGGCGCATCGCTTCGTGGCGGGCTATTCGTACGAACTGCCGTTCCTGCGCAGCCAACGCGGGTTTCTGGGGCGCGTCATCGGCGGCTGGAATGTGACGGGCACGACGACGTTTCAATCGGGCAATCCGTTCAGCGTGACACTCGGTTACGACGCCAACGGCGACGGCCTGGCGGGCGACCGTCCGCGTGTGGCCGATCTGAGCGTGTTGGGCAATTCGGTGGACAACGGGCGGCGCAATGCGCAGGGCGTGCAGCTTTCGACGCTGCAATTGCCCGGCACGGCGTTCTCGCCAGCGCAATCCGGCGCGATTGGGCAGCAGGATCGGCTTTACCTGCCGGGCGGCGGTTTGGACGGCCAGGTGGGCCGCAACACCTTCTTCCTGCAAGGGCTGAATCACACCGACATGACGGCGTTCAAAACCTTCCGTGTGCGTGAAAGCGTCAAGCTGATCGTCCGCATGGAGTTTTACAACATCTTCAACCGGGTGACCTTCGGCGCGCCCACGCGCAGCATTCTGAGCGCAAACACGCTGGGCACGATCACGACGGAACGCAATGTATCCGGTTACGTGAACTCGGGGCGGTTGGAAGGCAACAGTTCGCGGCAGGGGCAGTTGGCGCTCCGCCTCGTGTTTTAACCCAAACCAGTTGCTGACGATTGGGCCGCGCGGCAAGGCTGATTCAGCCCTGTCGCGCGGCCTTTCTTGTTCGTTTTGCGGACGCTGCGCTATGCTGCGCGCCGAAGGAGACCGCGCCTATGTTTGCCCAACCTGCTTTTGCCCGCGAGCCTGAAGATGACGATGCGTTGCCGGATGAGGCCGATCCGGTCGTGCTGCATTTCGCGCCGATTGTGCAGCGGTTGCGCGGCGATGATTTTTTCCGTTTTTGCCAGGCCAACGACCACTTGAGGCTGGAAAGGTCAAAGGAGGGCGATTTGATTGTGATGATGCCGACCGGTGGCGAAACCGGCAGCAGCAACGCCCGTTTGACCCGCTGGTTGGGCAATTGGGCGGAAGAAGACGGTACGGGGAAATACTTCGATTCTTCCACCGGGTTTATCCTGCCCAATGGCGCGGAACGCTCGCCCGACGCGGCTTGGGTGAAGAAAGAGCGCTGGGAAGCCTTGAGCGTGCGCGAACGCCGAAAATTTGCCCCGCTTTGTCCCGACTTCGTGGTGGAGTTGCGCACCTACACCGACCGGCTGAAACCGCTGCAAGCCAAACTGGCCGAGTACATCGAGAACGGCGCGCAACTCGGCTGGCTGATTGATCCGTACAAACGCCGCGTTTACGTTTATCGCCCGGACGCCCCGGTGCAGCGGCTGAATGAGCCAGAGAATGTGAGCGGCGAACCGGTCTTGCCAAGCTTTGTGTTGCCTGTCGCGCAGTTCTGGCAATGAAGTGCGCAGCGTTGAGTCAGGCGTGGGTCAGAGCGTAGTGTTGCTGCGCATTCCAAACTGCGCGGGCATACTTTAGAATCCGGTCAGGAGGGTTTTGACGATGGACACAATCACTTTTGAATTATCCCAGCAAGAAGCCGGTGACTTGCTGAGCTTGCTGCGCGAAGTTACTCAGAAAATACAGCAGTCCGAGGAGCGCATGTGCAGGCAAGACGAAGAGTTCAAGCAGCGCCAGCGCGAAATCGAAGCGGCTATCGCGCGTCTTTCACAGGGAGTTGGCTATGGCAATGTGGAACGAGCTATTTGAATCATTGCGCCGCGTGCTTACCCTCGCCGATAGGGTCGAGCAGAATCGTCAGCAAAGCGCCGCGCTCCAAAAGGAACTCAACGACTTCATCAAAGCGGTCGAGCAACAATTTGCCGCCATCGCCCTCGAATTTCAGCGCGTACACACGCGCCTAGACAATCTCGAAAAAGACATGGAACGCGAACGCCGGTTCATCATTTTGGAACTAGAGAACCGGCTCTTGCGCGCCAAACTTGAGCTCCCGCCTGCTGCTGACGAGGCCGGAGACTGAACACCCCGTTAATCCGATTTGCGCGCGCTGCGCCAGATCAAATTTCTGTTTGGAGGACTGCTTTATGTTACATCGCTGTCTGGTCGTGTTTTGCTTTGCCGCGCTGGTTGTTTGCACCGCGTTGGCCCAAACCGTCACCGGTTCGCTGGAAGGCCGCGTCGCCGATCAGGCCGCCGCCGTCGTGCCCGGCGCGCTGGTCATCATCCGCAACACCGAGACCGGCCAGGCGCGCACGGTCAAGACAAATGCCGAAGGCTTCTATCGCGCGCCGTTCCTGCCCATCGGGGTTTATACGGTTTCAGCCACGGCCAACGGCTTCGCGACGACCAAGCAGGAGAACGTGCAGGTCACGCTCAACCAGACGCTGGTCATCAACTTTGCCTTGCAACTGGCTTCGGCCGCCGCCGAAGTGACGATCACCGCCGAGGCCGCGCCGATCAATACGACCAACGCCGAGATCAAACAGTCGCTCTCGGCGCAAGAGATCGTTGATCGCCCGGTGTTGAATCAGGGCAACTTCCTGACGCTGGCCGAGACTTTCACGGGCTTCCAAGAGAACCCCAACAGCGGCCAGAATAATCCGACCGCTTCATCCGGCTCTTCGATCAATTTCAACGGCACGGGCACGCGCGGGGCGACCTTTCAGATCAACGGCGTCAACAACGACGATTCGTCTGAGAACCAGAATCGGCAGGGCGCGTCGCTGGCGACGATCAAGGAATTTCAGGTCATCACCAACAACTTCACGGCGGAATTCGGGCGTGGTTACGGCGCGGTCGTGCTGGTGCAAACGAAGAGCGGCACCAACAACTATCACGGCGAATTGTACGAGTACCACAATGACAGCTTCGTGAACGCCAAGAGCCATTTCGCCACCGGCGCGAAAAAGCCGGTCAACCGCCGCAATCAGTTCGGCGGGGTGTTTGGCTTCCCGTTTTTCCGCGACCGGCTGTTCGGCTTTGTTAGCTTCGACCGCGTGCGCAACAGCGGATCGGGGCTTTACACGCGCGATGTGCTGTTGGCGGATGAGCGCACACCGCGGCTGACGGGCGCGGCAGATACACCGGGCAATCGCGCCTTCATTCAATCGGTGATCGCGCGCTTCCCGGCCAGCCTGGTCCCCAACGACCCGCGCAGCCCGCGCACGCACGTCAGCGACGTGGGCTTTAACCGGCCCCTCAACGATTACACGGCGCGGCTGGATTGGAACGCGCGCGCCGCCGATCAGGTGACGACGCGGTATCAGTACACGCGGCAGATTTTCGACAACCTCGACAACATCGTCGGCGAGGCCACCAAGCAGAACAACAAACAACAGAACATCGGCGCGACCTGGACGCATACCTTCAACAGCCAATTGGTGGGCGAGTTCCGCTACGGGCTGGGCTTGCGCACGACACTGGTCGGCATCAAGCAGGGCAACGACACGCCGATCATCCGCTTTGCCAACACGCCGGTTGCAGCTTCGACGATCGGCAGCGCGGGCAATTTCCCCATCAATCGCTACCAGACCGATCATCAATTTGTTTACAACCTGTCGGCGGTGCTGGGCAGCAACCACTTTTTCAAAGCCGGGATGGACATCCGGCGGCAACAACTCGACGATCAGGCCGACAATTTCTCGCGCGGGTTTTATACCTTTCAAGCGGCCTGCGGCGGCACCAATTACGGCACTTCGTATGTGGCGTTCCTGAATGGCTGCGTGGCGACGTATCAGAAAGGCTACGGGCCGTTTTTCCTGGAAAACCGGCTGGGCGATTCGAACTTTTACGCCGAGGACAACTGGAAGATCAGGCCGAATTTCACCTTCACACTGGGCGTGCGCTACGAATACGTGCGCGCGCCACGCGAGATCAAAGACCGCGTTGCCTACGGCTTCGGCGACGACAAGAACAACGTCCAGCCGCGCATCGCGTTGGCCTTCAGCCCGCGCGGCGAAGGCGGCTGGCTGGGCTGGCTGACGGGGCGGGCCAGTCTTCGATTCGCGCGGGCTACGGCATCTATCACGGACGGCTGTTCCAATCGGTCTTTTCGCAATCGGGCGCGACGGTGCGTTTCAATCCGCCGAATGCGGAGTTGCGCAACGTGACCAACAGCATCAACCTGGCTGACCCGACGAACGGTTACGTGTTCACGCCGGGCGCCTTGCCGACGACGCGCATCAGTAATTTCACCATCATTGACCCGAATTTGGAGATGCCCTACACACAGCAGTGGAACCTGACGCTCGAACGCCAACTGCCGTTCAAATCGGCGTTGCGTGTGACCTATTCAGGCAATCGCGGCATCGGCTTCACGCGCATCACGACGGGCAATCTGCCCATCTCGCCGCTCGACCAGGCGGTGGTCGTCGCCAACCATCCGAACAACGCGCCCGAAGTGCTTTACGCCGCCGCCAATCGTCCGCCGGGTGATCCGCGCGCGGTGGATGTGCGCGGGCAAACGTTGCGAGTGGCGGCTGATCCGGTCTGCGCGGGCACGGGGCTGGCCGGTCTGCCGACCAATGCCGCTTGCCCGGTGGCGGTGCCGATTGCGCCGAATGAAATCAGCTTCCGCGTGCAGCGCACCAACGAACGCCGCCCGGATGGCCGCTACAACAGCACGATCATCATCGCGCCGACGGCCTGGAGCTACTACCACGGACTGCAACTCGAGTGGAACAAGAAGACGAGCAAAGGCTGGTTCATGCAGGCCTCGTACACCTGGAGCAAAGCCATTGACACCAACTCTGAAGCGACATTTTTTGGCGGGGGCGATTCCAACAACCTGGGTCCCAACACCCGTTCGGCGCGTGCGCTGGGCCGCTTCCAAACACCGCATCGCTTGACGTTGTTCACCAGTTACGAACTGCCCTGGTTCGCCCGCGCCAAAGACTGGCGTAACGCGGCCTTGGGCGGCTGGAAGCTCTCGCTGGTCAGCAAACTGGTGCATGGTTCGCCTTTCACGGTGAGCAGCAGCACGAGCCTCGGCGATTTCAACTTCGACGGGTTCAACGAGACGCGCCCGGTCGTGCTCGATCCGTCGGTGCTGGGCCGCACGATCAACAACCCCGCGACCTCACAAGCGCAACTGCCGCGCACGGCGTTTCGCACGCCACCGGTGCTGGCCGATTTCAGTTGTTGCGTGCTGGGACGCAACACGTTTTATGCGGACGGCGTGAACAATTTCGATTTGAGCATGTTCAAGACCTTCCGCATGCCCTTTACCGAGACGCACAAGCTGGTCGTGCGCGCGGACATGTTCAATGCGTTTAACCACGTGCAATATGGCTTCCCGGTGGTGGACATCGCGAACGCCAACTTCGGGCAAATCGTCAATACGTCGAACACCTACAGTCCGCGCAACGTGCAGTTTTCGTTGCGCTACGTGTTTTAGCCTGGTCGGGGTGATCGCTGGCAATCACCGGCACGCGTGCCGTTGATTGCCAGCAAACTCTTAGGAACGGAACCGGCGCGTCAGCGTGCTACTATGCGCAGCGAATTTTCCCAATCATCCCCGCATCGTCAAATCAGCAAAAACGCAACGTAGTTCTTATGCAATACCCAATGAAGTTCAGCGCCCTGGTTTTCCTGCTCTGTTTGCCCGCCTTTGCCCAAGCGCCCAAAAAGCCGACCGACATCGCGCGCGAACAGGGCCAGGCCGTCGTCGTCATCGAAGCCCTGGACGCCAACGGCAATGTCAGTGGCCAGGGCAGCGGTTTTATCGTCACACCCAAAGGCGCGGTTGTGACCAACCTGCACGTCATTCAAGGCGCTCACACCGTGCGCGTCAAATTGCCGAATGGCGATGTTTATAAAACGCAGGACTTGGTGGACGTGGACGACACCAAAGACCTCGCCATCCTGAAAATCAAAGGCTTCAAACTGCCGACAGTCACGCTCGGCGATTCCGACAAAACCGAGATCGGCGAGAGCATCACCGTCATCAGCAGCCCCGAAGGCCTGACCAATTCGCTCTCGACCGGCGTGGTCAGCGGCGTGCGGCGGCTGGAAGGCTTGCGCGTTTTTCAGATCACCGCGCCCATCAGCCAGGGCAGCAGCGGCGGCGCGGTCTTTGACGGCAACGGCAATGTCATCGGCATCGTGACCTATTTGTTGCGCGGCGGGCAGAATCTGAATTTCGCCGTGCCGGTCAATTATGCGCGCGGGATGATCGGCGATGAGGCGACCAAGACGCTGGCGCAACTGGGGCCGTTGGCCAAAGCTCTCGCGTCTGTTCAACCGCCACCGCAATCGGTTGGCGAACCGCCGCGCCGCGAAGAGACTTTGCCCAACGAACAACTCAGCACGGCTGCGCGCGGGTTATTGGGCCGCACGCAACTCGAACCGTTGTATGCGCAACCGGCGCAGGGATTGATCCTTTTCTACCGCATCGTGGATGGCATCGGCATCATGCGCGACACCGAATTGGCTGATCTGACGCGCATGGCTTGGTTGGTCAAAGGCAAAGAGACGGCGGCGACCGAGGATTTCACGATCAACTACTTGAGCCCGACCATTGGGATGAATATGACGCTCAACAAAGCTGACCGCGTGCTGGCGGGCGTCGAATTGCTGGTCACGTGGACGCTTGACGATCTGGAACGCGTGTTTGGCGACAAATACACCAAACGTCCGCAGGGCGCACAGAAATTGCTGGAATTCAAGATCAAGAAAACCGAAGGCAAGAAGGAAGTCCAGAAGATCGTGGCTGTTCAAGAGGCCAATGGATTGGTGCGGTCGGTGCGGTTTACCAAGACCAATTAACAGCCTGGAAGCGCTCCCAGGCGTTGCGCTACGGCTTATACAACAACGCCATCCGCTGTTCTCTTGGCCCGCCCACGCCGAAATACGCGCGGGGAATCAAATAGCCGCGCAACACGGCGCTTTCCTCGTGCAACAACACAAAACCATTTGCCAGAAAATCTTCGATCTTCACTTCCGTCCAACGCGGCCCCGATTTCATATCCCAAAAGACCAGCGTGCCCGGCGGCATGGCTTGCATCAGTTGCCGGTTCTTGGCGGCGTCTTGCGTAAAGAATTCGTTTTGCCAGGGATCGCCATTGAGCAGCATACACATATACGGCTGGCTCCAAATCAAGCGTTTGACGGGGCGCTGGTTTGACGGCCACCAGGCGTAAACTTTTTCAACCAACACCGCATCGCGCGTCCATTCCGCGCCGTCGGCGTAAATGAAATTGGCAAAGGCGGCGGTCGCCAGCAGCAAGGTCACAAACGCCAAGCGCAACCCGCGCGCGCGCTGTACAAAGCGTTCGGCCAATGCATTCCAACCAATCAACGTGAGCAACGCCGTCGCGGGAGCCACGCAAATCAAATAGCGCGGATAGCCCGCCGAGCCCATCAAGCCAAACGCGCGCATCACCGTGTGCACCAGAAAGAGCGTCAGGAATGCCGACGTGATTGCACCGAACTCGCGCCGCTTGAGCGAACGGTACAAGCCAACCAAAAAAGCAGGCAGCACCAGCGGCCCCACGATTTCGGGCAGCCGCGCGGGGTAATTCAAAAAACCGGGCGCGCCGTAAATCGTCCCTGAGAACGGCCAATTCGCCGGCCAGTTGTGTTTGATGAACAGCGCATCGCCCGTAATCAACCACGACGCCAGCCACCAGGCGAACATGCCGGTGGCCAACGGCAACAAACTCAGGAATGCGGAAGGCGGAAGGCGGAAGGCGGAATTGAGGGAGCCGTATTTTGCGCGCAAAACCCAATACGACCAGAGCAGGGAAATGAAAAGGCCTTCGGGGCGTGTGAGGATGAAGAGCGAGGCGGTGAATAAGCCCGCCGTGACGCGGCCAGCCAGATGCAAACGCAGCGCGATGACGAAGACCAGCGCGAACAACGGCTCCGTCATCGTGTCCGCGCAAAACAAAAAGTAGGACGGTTGCAGAAAGAGCAGCGCCATCACCAGCGGCGCGCGCGGCAATCGCAATTGTTCGGCCAGCCGATACGTTTGCCAGGCTGTGGCTAAACAAACGAGCACCGTCAGCGCGCGGGCGGCGCGCAAGCCCAATAACGCCGGGCCCGCATAGAGCAGCGTGAAGAGCGGGCGCGACCAGACGTCTACAAAAATTTCGGGATGCACCCAGGCCCAGCGCGCGAATAGATAATGAATCCCGCCGTCGTGCTGGCAACTGTCTTTGAACAGGAAAAGCATCAGCAACCCAGCCAGCGCACAGAGCGCCAGCCAGAGATAAGCTTGCCGGGTTGTGTTATGAAATTCAGATGCCGGGTTAGCTGAGTTCACGGTCTTGTTCGGGTGTCACTGCTGGCATTGTCGCCACAGGCGTTGATTCAGCGGTTGGGTAACGATAGAGCCATGTCAGCCAGAAAGCGCCGATGACGATGATGCCGAGGCGGCCTTCGATGCGCGGGGCGAAGTAAAACGTGACGACCAGTGTAAGCAGGATTGAAGCCACGATGCGCCATTTCTGGTTGACGGTCAGGCCGCGCTGATCGCGGAAGGCCGTGATATAAGCGCCCAGCACGCGCTGATTCACCAGCCAATCGTGCCAGCGCTGGCTGCCGCGCGCGAAACAGAACGCGGCCAGCAACAGAAAGGGCGTCGTCGGCAACAGCGGCGTCGGAATGCCGATGATGCCCAAGACGACCGAAATCCAACCGGCCATCAGATACAACCTAGCTTTTAACGTAGCGTTGATCACGGGCGCACATTGTGCACGCTGCAGGAGGCTTTGCCAATCCGCCGAAAAAGATTCTCCCACTAAGACACACGAAGGGGACACGAAGAAGGGAGAGAACGGTAGTGGCTCAATAAGACGCGGTGTCGCTCAAGGGCAAGAGCATGAAGTTCAGCCGTCAGGTTGCTGCCCCGCTACAGGCTGGGCTAACAAGCTTGAACTCCATGCTTTTCTACCTGGCTTGGGCCACGACCAAAAAATCGTATCGTCTCA
>JANOWX010000513.1:0-5436 GCA_031418175.1 Acidobacteriota bacterium
GCGGGCGCGCTTTACCAGATCAATCGCGACACCAACGCGGTGCTCAACACCTTCACCGTGCCCAACGCCACGCTGAACCGGCACAACACATCGAATTACAGCACCGACAACGGCAATGGTGGCTGGGATGGCGTCGGCAAAACCAGCCTGGGCGGGATGGACATTTCGCCGGACGAGACGACGCTTTACGTGATGAATCTGGAAAACCGCACGCTGTATGCCTTGAACATCAGCGCCGGCACGTTTACCAACAGCGCCGTGCCGACCACGACCGTGCCGCTCACCGATGTCGCCGCCAATTACGGCACCGCGCCCAAAGCCGCCGCCGGCGACGTGCGGCCCTTTGCCGTGCGTTACTATCGCGGGCTGATTTATGTGGGGTTGATTTGCACGGGCGAAAGCACCAATAGCATCAGCAATCTTTACGCGCACGTTTACACGGTCAATCCCGCCACGTTGGCGTTCAGCGCGAATCCGGTCTTTTCAGCGCGGCTGAATTACGTGCGCGGCGTGGCCAACGCCACCGGCCAGGCCGAATGGCAGGCCTGGAGCGCCGTTTATGCCAACGTCAATTCCTCAGGCACGCGCGTCACTTATCCGCAACCGGTCTTCACCGACCTGGTGTTCGAGAATGGCAACCTGGTCATTGGCCTGCGCGACCGCGCGGGCGACCAGGTCGGCAATAACACGATGAGCAATCCGGCCAATGCGACGCTGTATCAGCCGCGTGACGCCAGCGACGTGTTGCGCGCCTGCGGCAGTGTGGCGGCGGGCTGGACGCTCGAAAGCAACGGGCGTTGCGGCGGCGCCGGTTCCGCGCCGCAAAATTCCGGGCAAGGCCCCGGCAGCACCAGCGGCGCGACCGGCTCCGGCGAGTTTTATTACGGCGATTCCTACACCTACACCAGCGGCGGCATTGAAGGCCAGGGCAGCAACCACGATGAAGTCGCGTTGGGCACGATGGCGCAACTGCCCGGCGCGCTGGATACGCTGTTCACCATGTGGGATCCGATTCCGAACCGCACCGACCCGCTCGATGTCATCCACGATGGCGGCATGCGCTGGTTGCGCAGTGCCGGCGCGACACAGGTGGGCAAGTTTCAACGCGCTTACCGCCTGTATGACGGCAGTTCCAGCACGACGGATCAAACCACCTTTGGCAAAGCCGCCGGCTTGGGCGAAGTGGATTTGATGGTTGACCCCGCGCCGCTGCAAATCGGCAACCGCGTTTGGAACGACGCTAACGCCAACGGCGTGCAAGACCCCGGCGAGAGCGGCCTGGCGAATGTCGTGGTTGACCTTTACGCCGGCGCGACCAGAGTCGGCACGGCCACCACCGATAGCGGCGGCAACTACTATTTCGGCGGCGCGGCCAACGTCAGTATGCTGTCGAATCCGGCTTGCACCGGCAACGTCACGGCGCGCCGCATCGCCGCTTATTCCGACGACGCCGAGCAAACGGGCACGACGGTCTCGACCAGTGGCCCGGCCACCTCGCCCCTGAGCCTGGCGCGCACCGGCAGCGCCGACAACTTCGTCGGGCTGCGCTATACGGGATTGCAAATACCCAAAGGCGCGGTCATCACCAATGCGACGCTGCAATTCACCGCCGATGCCACAACCGGCAGCGGCACGGTCAATGTGTTCATTGACGGCGAAGCGGCGGACAATGCCGCGACCTTTAACAGCGCCACCGCCAGCGACATCAGCAATCGCACCGTGACCAGCGGCGCCAACCGCGTCAGTTGGTCGCCCGCCGCCTGGACCGCCAGCACAGCCAACGCGGCTTCTACCACGCCCGATCTCAAAAACATCGTGCAGGAAATCGTCAACCGCACCGGCTGGCAAACCGGCAATGCGCTGAATCTGATCGTCCGCAACAACGGCACCACCGGCACGAATACGCGCAATGCCCAGGCCCTGGACACCGGCGACACCGACAACCCCACTTCAGACACCGCTCCAAACGCCGCCGGCCAAACGGTCCTGTTGACCATCACCTACACTTGCCCTTACACAATCGCGCCGAGCACGAATTACGAAGTGCGCATTCCGGCCTCGAACTTCAGCGCCGGTCAACCGTTGAATGCCTTTGTGCTGACCGATGTGAATGCCGACTTCACGGCCAACGGCGACGCGCGCGACACCGATGCCACTTATGCGAACGGCAACGTCGCCATCGCGCTGACGACCGGCGCTTACGGCGATCACAATCACACTTACGATTTCGGCTTCACCAACACGTCCACGGTCAGCCTGGGCAATCGCGTCTGGAACGATGTCAATAACAACGGCACGCTGGACGCGGGTGAAACCGGCCTGGCAAATGTCACGGTCAATCTTTATGACGCGGCAGGCACGACGTTGCTGGATACGACGACGACCGACAGCGGCGGCAATTACAGCTTCCCGGGGCTGACCAGCGCGACCGATTACGTGGTCGAATTGGCGGCCAGCAATTTCAACAGCGGCGGCGCGCTCGATGGGTTCCGTTCGAGTTTGACGCAACCCAACGGCACTGAGACGACGGCCCCTGATCCCGACACGGGCGGCGCGGCGGCGTCCGATGCGGACGACAACGGGCAAACCAGCGGCACGCTGGGCAGCGGCGGCGTCATCCGCGCGCTGGCGGTCACGCTGACGGCGGGCAGCGAACCGACGGGCGAAACCAATGGCGCGGGCGATCTGAACGTTGATAACCGCGCCAACCTGACGGTGGACTTTGGCTTGTACCAGGCCTACACCGTGGGCAACCGCATTTGGCTCGACAATGTGAGCGGGGGCGGCACGAACAACAGCGACGGCATTCTCAACGGTTCTGAAACCGGCATCAGCGGCGTCACCGTTGGCATTTACGCCGACAACGACAGCAACGGCGTAGCGGATGGCGCGGCGTTGGCAACCGTCACCACTGACAGCAGCGGGTATTACCGCTTCGACGGTTTGGTAGCGGGCAGCTATGTCGTCGGGGTTCCTGCCGCCAACTTCGGTAGCGGCCAACCGCTGGCGAGCCGCGTCAGCACGACGACCACCGCGACTTCGAGCAGCAACACCACCGACGTGCGCGACAACGGCGTAGACAACGGCACGCCCGGCACGAACGGCATTTTCTCCGGCACCTTCAACCTGGCGGCGAAGACGATTCCGACCGGCGAAACCGACAACCAGACGCCTGGCACTTACGGTTCGGGTTCGACGGTCAACGGCCCGCCGGCCGCCAACAGCCTGGGCGATCTGACCATAGACTTCGGCTTTATCCCGAGCGCCCCGCTGGCCGCGCGCTTGAGCGGTTTTACGGCGCAAGCGCCAGGCGGACAGGCGCGGACTGTGGCAGGAATGGCCGGCGCAACGGGCGTGATCGTGCGCTGGAACACGGGTTTTGAAACGGACAATCTGGGCTTCAATCTGTACCGCGAGAGCGCTGGCGCGCGCGTGAAAGTGAATGCCTCGTTGATCGCCGGTTCAGCCTTGCTGGCCGGCGCCGGGACCTTGCTGACGGCGGGCAACAGTTACGCCTGGCCGGATGCGCAAGGCGCGGCGGGTACGTCGTATTGGCTGGAAGCGCTTGACCTGAGCGGCGCGCGCGATTGGTTCGGGCCGGTCTTTGCCAGCGGGAGCGGCGGCGTGAGCAATGAGGCCAGCGCGGGCGAGCCGCTGCAACGCGCCCGTTTGCTGGAAGAGTTGAACGCGCCCGCGCCCTACACCGCGCAGACCGAATACGCGGCGGCGCTCAATCAAGTCAAGGGTGAAGCCACCGTGACGGCGGCGCGCGCGGCCAGCCTGCCGCCCGCAACGTGGACGCTGCCCAATCAATACGCGGCCAAACTGTTCGTGCGCAAAAGCGGCTGGTACCGCGTGACGGCGGCGGAATTGCAGGCGGCGGGTTTCAACACCAACGTCAATGCGCAGTTGTTGCAGCTTTTCACCGAAGGCGTCGAGGTGCCCATCACGGTCAAAGGGCAGGGCAATAGCTTCGAGGCCGTCGAATTTTACGGCCGGGGCCTGGACACGGCGGCCAGCGACACGCGCGTGTATTGGCTGGCGGCGGGCCCGCAAACCGGACGGCGCTTGAACGTGCAACCGGCGCAGGCGGCGCGCGGCACTGCGGCCACCAGCTTTGTTTCGACGGTCGAACGCAAAGACAAATTGATTTACTTTTCGGGCTTGCTCAACGGCGAGGCCGAAAACTGGTTCGGCCCCGTGGTCAATCCCAGCGGCGTGACCCAAGCCTTGACGACGCGCTTTGTCCAGCGTCAAGGCGCGCTAGAAGCCACGTTGGAAGTCGCCTTGCAAGGCGTGACCGAACAAACGCACGTGGTCAACATCGAATGCAATGGCCGCTTGATCGGCACGGCCCATTTCTTCGGCAAACAGCGCCAGGCCGCAGCTTATCCCATTCCTTTCGAGGTGCTGCGCGAAGGCGTGAATGACATTCGGCTGGTGGCGGCGGCGGGCGCGAGCGACATCAGCTTGAACGAAAGCCTGCGGCTGAACTATCCGCGCCGCTTTGTCGCTGACGACAACGTGCTGCGGTTCAGCCTGGCGGCGGGGCAGTCGGCGTTCAGCAGCGGTTTCAGCACGCCCAACATTCGCCTGTTTGAAATCGGCGTCGCGCCGGGTGATCTGCGCGAATTGACCGTCACGCCGCAGGGCGCTGGCAATGGTTACGGTTTTGGGCTGCAAAGCGCGGCTGCGGCGACCTATCTGGCGTTGGCGCAAACGCAATTCGAACGCGTCGCCGCCGTGAAGCTGAATCAACCGTCAAATTGGCGGGCCGCGACGCACGCGGCGGAATTCATCATCATCACGCACCGCGATTTCATGGCCGCCGCCAGCCGCCTGGCCGCGCGCCGGGCGGGCGAAATGCGCGTGGCCCTGGTGGATGTCGAAGACGCTTATGATGAATTCGCCTACGGCCAACATGCGCCGCAAGCAATCAAAGACCTGTTGGCGTGCGCGCGCGCGCGCTGGGCGGGCAAACCGGGCTTCGCGTTGTTGATCGGGGATGCGACGACCGACCCGCGCAATTACCTGGGCCTGGGTGAATTCGATTTCGTGCCGGCGCGGCTGGGCGCCACGGCTTATTTCGAGACGGCGCTGGACAACTGGTTCGTGGACGCGAATGACGACGGCGTGCCCGAATACGCGCTGGGCCGCTTGCCGGTGCGCACGGCGGCGCAGGCGGATTTGGCGGTAAACAAGAGCCTGGCTTTCAAAACGCCGGCGACGCCGCGCAACAGTTTGTTCGTGTCGGATCGCACCGTGGAGGGCGTCAATTTCAAAGCGGCGAGCGAGCAATTGGCCAACCAGTTGCCCGCGCTGATGAGCAAGCAGTTCATCAACCGCAACGACGCCGCGCCCGCGCAAGTGCGCGACCAGATCGTGAAAAGCATCAACCTGACCGCGCCGCTGGTGGTGAACTGGCAAGGCCACGGC
>JANOWX010000514.1:0-16610 GCA_031418175.1 Acidobacteriota bacterium
CAGGGCGGCATCGCGGCGTCGAGGCCCGTCGAACCTGCCGGATAGGTGTACATATCGGCGGTGATCTTCAGGCCGGACTTGCGCGCCCGTTCAACCAGCGCGATGGCCTGCGCCATTTTCGGCCAATTGGCGCGGCCCGCGGCTTTGAGGTGATAAATCTCGGCGGGGATCTTGGCCGCGCGCGCAATGCGGATAAGTTCGTCAATGCCTTCCAGCAGGCGCGCGCCTTCGCTGCGTATGTGCGAGATATATTTGCCCTGGTATTGCGCGGCGACCTTGCACAGTTCGATCAACTCTTCGGTCGGCGCGTAAAAGGCCGGCGCATAAATCAGCGACGAACCGATGCCGAGCGCCCCCGCTTCCATCTCTTGGCGCACCAATTCGCGCATTTGCTGAAGCTGCTGCGGCGTCGCGCGCTTGTCTTCCAAGCCGATGACGTATTCCCGAATCGTCGTCGCGCCGATAAACGACGCCACGTTGCAGGCGACGCCTTGGCGTTCGAGCAGTTGCAGGTATTCGGCCAGCGTCGTCCATTCAATCAGGTATTTCAGATCGCCCTGGTCGGCCTGCCGCCGCTGTTTCATCGCGGCGCTGAGCGGCCCCATCGAATCGCCTTCGCCAAAAATCTCGGTCGTCACGCCCTGCTTGATGTCGCCCAGGCTGCGCCCGTCAATCACCAGATCATCCACCGCCCACGAGAGCATGTTGATGAAGCCGGGCGCGACGGCCAGCCTGCGCGCGTCAATCACAGTCTTCGCCTTGGCGGTTTTCAAATTGCCGAGGGCGGCGATCTTGCCCTCGCGCAGGCCGACATCGGCGCGGCGCGGCGCGCGGCCAGAGCCGTCGTAGACTGTGCCATTGCGGATGATGACATCGTACGCGCGGGCTTGCGCAAAGGCGTTGACGGAAAGGAAGAGCAAGACAACAACACAACGCAAATTTTTCATAGCTTGACTCGCGGGGGAAATGACGGCTTACAACTTGCCAGCGGAAGGCATTGCCAACTCTTTCGGAGCGGCCATCGGCTGCCACTCCGCTTCCATCTGCACCAGCCCGTGAATCACGCGGTCAGTGACGACATCGAACTGGTACATCTGGTTGTGAATGTCCGCCGGGTCGCGCCAGTCGGGCGCGCCGCTCTCGGTATAAACCTTGAGCGAGAGGAAATAGGCGTTGAACGGCAACTCCAGCCGCGCGATTTTCAAGTCAACAAAGCCCGCGCCCTGCTTGATCGGCAAGGCTTGCGGGTGCGTGTCGGAGTTGTTGGCGCTGGCCACGAAGATGCCGTCGTAACGGTGCACGTCCACCGCAAAGACCGGCTGTGGGTAATCATTGTCGGCTTCGTAATGCAAACGTATCGTCACCGCTTCGCCCGTGCGAAAGACCCAGCGCGCTTCGCCTGCGGTGTTCAGCATCTCGACGTTGGTGAAGCGAACACGGCCGTTGCCCCAGCGCGAGCCGGTCAATTCCAGTTCGCGCAAAATCTGTTCGTGTTCGTGCGAACGAATGCCGCTGTTCGCGGCCATGTTGCGCAGGTGCTCTTCTTCCAGCCGCGCGCAAAAGGCCTGATAGGCCGTGACGACCTTGCGCGCATCGCCGGTCAACGCGACGCGCCCGCCTTCGATCCAGACGGCGCGCGTGCAGAAGCGCTGGATCATGGACGGATCGTGCGAGACCAGCAGCACCGTCTTGCCCGACTTGCGGAAGTATTCCATCCGGTCTAGCGATTTGCGCTGGAAATAAACATCGCCGACTGACAGCGCCTCGTCCACGATCAACACATCCGGGTCAACGTGAATCGCCGCCGCAAAAGCCAGCCGCATCAGCATCCCAGTCGAATAGGTCTTGACCGCCTGATCCACGAAGCCTTCCAACTCGGCGAATTGCACGATCACATCCAGGCGTTGCAGCATCTCGGCTTCGCTGAAACCCAGAATCTGGCCGCTCAGCAAAATGTTCTCGCGCCCGGTGTATTCGGGGTTGAAGCCGCTGCCCAATTCTAGCAACGCCGTCACACGGCCCTCGACCGTCACTTCGCCGTGCGTAGGCTGCAAGACGCCCGCGATGATTTGCAGCAGCGTCGTCTTGCCCGCGCCGTTGCGCCCGATGATGCCGACCGTCTCGCCCTGATTGACCTCCAAACTGACATCCTGCAAGGCCCAAAAATCGCGGTGATATTTGCGCCGCCCGCGCAGCAATATCTCCTTCAACCGCCCGGATGGGTTGTCGTAGATGCGGTAGAGTTTGGAGACGTTTTCGACTCGAATCACTTTAGTAGGAGTAGATGCAAAATTGTTCTTATTGCCGCGTAACTTTGGCGTCAGGCTTCATCGCCCTTTAGAGGAATCCGTTCGCTTTTAACTTCAAGGCGGTCATGCAAAAAGCCGCGAATGAATTCTGCTTGCTCGCGGACAGCCGGATTTGCGTGTTGCCCCGCTTGCCGGAGTAAATCTTCAGCTTCCTCAGGGTGAACAAGTTGTGACCACAGTAGCTGGTCAAGCAAACCCACGCCCCACGCCTGGATGTCAGCGTCTTCGTTCTCAAGGAATTCTGCAACCCACGGTAGCGCGCGCTGATCAGCGACTACTCGAACAAGCTCAACAGCCATTCGACGGTCGGTGAGACTTCGCGAACTGTTGAAGATGTCGTAGCAGTATTTCATCGCGCTCCACGGGCGGAGTTGCCAGAGCACTTGGCGCGCCAACTCAGAACCGCAGCGGCCAGCGATATAGTGATCCACGGCGGCTCGCAAAGTGTCTTCGCCAATGATGATTTCGAGAGCGCACCTCGCCGCTACGCTAGAGCCATGTTCACCGCTCTCGGTGAGCAACCCAAGCTTGGTTGCAAGTTCCCCCCAATTTACTTCTATACCCATCTTTGTTTCACTTGAGTGTGTGTAGAGACTTAACTGAGACCTACTTCTCAGTCATACAAATTCTCAGGAAACCGCTCAATCTGCGTGCTCTGCTTACGCCCCACGGCATAGATGTTATCGCCACGCAATTCGCGTTGTACCTCAGTGGTCGCGTCCAGCCAGCGCAAAAACTCTTCTTCCGTCTCGTGCCAGACGTTTTCGGTGAACAGCCGGACGACCTTGAAGCCAGCCGCTTCGAGCGCCGCGCGCACATCGCCGGGCGTGTATTCGCGCGCGTGGCGGTCGCCGACGCTCTGGCGGTTGTAAAGCGAATAGATGTTGGGCGTGCGTCCGGCCAGGGCTTCGCGCACGCTGAAGGCGCTGGCGATGTTGGGCGTTGTGACGATGACCAAGCCGCCCCATTTCACGACGCGCTGCAATTCGGCCAGCATATGCACCGGGTCTTCCTGCAAATGCTCAATCAGTTCGCAACAGAGCGCGACATCGAAATGGTTGTCGGGGAACGGCAGCCGGTCGCGTTCGACGTTGACGTTGTGCATCAACAGACTGAGTTCCTCGCCCGTTTCCGCGTGCCGCACCGTTTGCTGTTGCGCGCGCGTCTCGCCCTTCCACCAGTTGGTCACGGCCAGTTCGCCGTAGCCGCCGTAATGCCGCAGCAGCAACGGCAGATGCAGATAGCTGCTCAATTCCAGCGCACGTTGTTGCGGCGAGCCTTTGGGCACCAATTCAACCGTGCGCAACAGGCGGCGCGCATGCACGCGTATGTAATCGCTGGCCTGCGGGTCGTCGGTGAAAAAATTGCGCATGTATTCCAGCGCCTCAGTGTGATCGAACTTGATCGTTGTGGTTTCTTTGAAATCGAGTTTGTATTCGGTGGGCTGTGACTGTCGGGCCTTGCCGCGCTTGCGCCCTTCGATCAACTGCTCGGCGAATTGCAGGTAGCGCGCCGCCGAGCGTTGCACATCGTTGTTTTCCCGAATCCATTCCGCCGCACGCGTGCCCAACCGTTCACGCAAGTTCGGACGGCAAGCCAACGCGCGCAAGCGCGCCGCCAGTTCGCGCTCTTCCGCCGGCCCCGCTGTGACCTTCAAGCACACGTCATCGGGCAATTCGCCAAACTGGCCGTGGTCGGACACGATCACTGGTTTGCCCGCGCCCAGCGCGCGAATCAGCGTCCCCGACGTTTCGCCCGCCGTCGGGTAGCGCAGATTCACCACCACATCCACGGCTTTCAAATAGCGGAAGAAATCGCGTTCGACCGTGTAGCCCGTCAGCCGCACGTGCCGCTGCAAACCCATCTCGGCGATCAGCGGTGCGGCGCTCCACTTCCAATGATCTTCGCCGACGATCAAACACATCGCGTTGGGCACGACGGCTTGCAAGCGTTTGAAGGCTTTCAGCAAGGTCGGAATCCGCTTCGCTTGCGTGACGAAACCGAAGGACGCGATGATCCAGGCGTCTTCGGGCAAGCCGAAGGCGCGGCGGCATTCCAGCTTGTCCAGTTGATCCAGTTCATAGACGCGCGGCGACAGGTGATGCGGGATGACCTCGACCGGCAGCGTCTGGCTCGGCGCGAATTCAAGCTGCGAGGCGGCGTATTCGTTATGCACGATCACGCCCAGGCTGCGGTTGACGACACGACGATTCATCGGCAAGAGGAACTGTTGATACTCGCTGGCCGCATCGTTCTCGCGCGCCACGGCCACACGCGCGCCGCGCCGCCCGTAGGCATAAAACATCTCGTTCCAGTACCCGGCCTCGTCCTTGCGGCCCAGCGTCTTCCACGCGATCAGGTGGTGCAGACAGTGTTCGTGCAGCACCAGCAGGCCGGGCGTCGCCAGCGCGCGTTCGTAAATGTATTCGTGATGCGGGTTATTGCCCTGATGATATAGGCACAGGTCGAAGGGCTGCTGGCCGTGCAATTCGTCGAAGTGCGTCGCGTCGAAGACCTGATACGGCTGGCCGGTTTTATTCACGCGCAACTCATCCGGCTTTTCGACAAAGACGGATAGCTCCGCGCCTCGCGCCAGCGCCGGCAACAACTCGGCGCTGTAATCGGCAATGCCGGATTTGCTGGGGGGAAGTGGACTGAAGTACGCGAGACGCATAGATGTGACGATGGTAGGACGGACTTTAGTCTGTCCTACCGGTAAGACAGACTAAAGTCCGTCCTACTTCTGTTGGCGCGTTTTAGGCATTCTCAGCAACCAATGTCTCGCCTGCCAATTTCCGCGTGCGCCAGATGTAGGCGCTGAGCGAGGCTATGAATAACAACACTGCGATGAATTGCGAGGTCGAGAGATTGAAGACCTCGCCGCGCGGATCGTCGCGCCAGAATTCGAGGGTGAAGCGCGCCACGGCATAAAGCAGCGCGTAGGCCAGCATCACCTGTCCGTGAAAGCGGCGGCGGCCGGTCAGCCAGAGCAGCAACAGAAAGATCACGAAAGTCGCGCCCGTTTCATAAAGCTGCACCGGATGCAGTTTGAGCGGCGCGAGCAGGCCGCCCAGCTTGTTCGACCAGACTTCGCGCTGCGCCGGATCGGTCAGGTGCGCGACGATGACCGGCACGCCGGTGATCTCGTGGCCGCGCTCTTTGAATTGCACGCCCAGGGCCGACGTGGTCGGTTCGCCCCAGCAACAACCCGCGCTGTAACAGCCCAACCGCCCAATCGCCTGCCCGATGGCGATGCCCGGCGCAAAGGCGTCCGCCGTGCGCCACCAGGGCAGTTTGTAAATCCGCATGGCGATAACTGATGCGAGCAGGGCCCCAACAAAGCCGCCATAAAAAACGCCGCCCGAGCGGAAGAAATCGAGCGAAAAAATCTGGCCCGGATGATCGCGGTAATAGACGTCCCATTCGGTGACGATCATCAACAGCTTCGAACCGATCAGCGACGAAGCCAGCACCCACAGGCCCAAATCGTAAACGCGCTCCTGCGGCAGGCCATCGCGTTTGGCCAGCCGCGACATCACAAACAGGCCCGTGATAAAGGCAATCGCCAGCAATAAGCCATAGCTGTTAAGCGTGAAATTGAAGAAGGGAACTTTGAAGAGGTCTGGAAACATGCTTGGTTTTTCTCTCCTGCAAGGCGGCGCGCGGCTATTCCGCCGGACGCGCCTCTTCGGGAGCGGGGCTTGGATTGGGTTGACCAGCCTCCTGCGTAATATGCGCGGCGCGTTCTTCGCGCAATAATTCGAGCGCCAGCAAAACCGCGCCAATGCAGATCGCCGAATCGGCGATGTTAAAGGTCGGCCAGGTGAATTGATCGCGCCAGTGCAGTTCGATGAAATCAACGACCTCGCCCAGCCGTATGCGGTCAATCAGATTGCCCAGGATGCCGGCCAGCAACAGCGCTAGCGCCCAGCACATGCGCCGGTGCGTCAGCGGCGTGCGCGCCAGATAATGCACCACCATCAGCGCCGCCAGCCCTGAAATCGCGGCCAGCACCCATTTGATATTGAATTGCACATCGGCAAACAGGCTGAAGGCCACGCCGCGATTGAGCGCGTAACTGAAGCGGAAATAATCCGGGATGACTTCGATGATGCCGACTGGTTTGAGCCGCGCCGTCGCCCAGAGCTTGGTCGCCTGGTCAGCGACCAGCACCAGAAAGGACAACAGCCAAAATGCATACTTTGAGTTCATCGTGCTGCGTGGTACCTCAATTCGGGATTTCCTCTACCACCGATTCACCCGCCGAACCATCACCCGCCGTCCATTGCCATTGCTCGTGCAAGCGCAACCGGCCATCCGGCGGTTGTCGTGTGATGCGGGCCATGCAAAGTTGCTAAGCGCGCACAAAGCCTGGTTTGACGCCGGTGGCTTCCTGCAACTTGGTGATCTCGCGCTTCATGTTTAGTTGTTCGCGGATAAACGAGTCCACCTTGTAATCGAGATCGGTGATCCGCTCATTGACTTGTTCAGACAACGCGCTGAGTTGGCGCAACTCCGTAATAGTCTGCACGGATCGCGCGTCAACTTGCGCAAAGCGCTCGTTCATCTCCGCGCGGAGTTGCGCAAACCCCTCGTTCATCTCCTCACGCAACTGTGTCTCGAGCCGTTCAAGCTGTGACACAATCTTGGCAAGCTGTTGCGTCACGACAATTTCAAACGGCAAGGGATTTGTTGCACCGCTCTTCAAATCTTTCGTTTGCTCTTCTGACATAAGACCTCCTTGTTAGACTATACCCGACAACTCATCCAGGTTTCCCGCGCACCGGCCGCACGCGCCCGGATAGCGCGTGTCCGCGCCGACATCCACGGTGTAATGCCAGCAGCGTTCGCATTTCGTGCCGCCGGCTTTGTCTACCTTGACGCTCAGCGCCGCGCCTTCCGCCAATTCGACCGCCGAGACGATCAGCGTGAATTTCAACTGTTCCCCAAACGACGCCAGAAAGGCTTTGGTTTCGGCATCCGCCGTGATCGTCACACGCGCTTCCAAGCCCGCCCCGATCAGCTTGGCATTGCGCGCTTCTTCGAGCGCCTTCATCACTGTGCCGCGCAATTCAAACAGCTTCTCATAACGCTGCAACAAAGCGACGTCGGCCCACGCCGCTTCATACGCCGGAAAAACCGTCAGGTGCACCGACGCGGCTTCCTGCAACGCGCCGGGGATGCTTTCCCAAATCTCATCCGCCGTGAAGACCGTCAACGGCGCCAGCAAGCGCGCCAGCCGATGCACGATTTCATAAAGCGCCGTCTGGGCCGAGCGCCGCGCCAGCGATTTGGGCGCGTAGGTGTAAAGCCGATCCTTGATGATGTCGAAGTAAAGCGAGGACAACTCGACCGTCGCAAACGAATAGAGCGTTTGATAGACGGTCATAAAATCGTATTGCTCATAGCCGGTGAGCACCTTCTTCACGACTTCGTTAAACGCGCCCAGCGCCCAGCGGTCAAGCTCCTGCATTTCGGCGAAGGGCACGCGCTGTGTTGCCGGATCGAAACCATCGAGATTGCCCAGGCAATACTTGGCCGTGTTGCGCAGCTTGCGATAGGCGTCAGAGATGCGCGTCAGGATTTCGTTCGAGATGCGCATGTCCTCTTGGTAATCGAGCGCCGCGCACCAGAGGCGGATGATTTCGGCGCCGCTCTGTTTGATGACCGTTCCCGGCTCGACCGTGTTGCCGAGGTTTTTCGACATCTTCTTGCCTTCGCCATCCACCGCCCAGCCATACGTGATGATCTGGTGATAGGGCGGCGCGCCTTTGACGGCCAAGCCGATGACCAGCGACGAATTGAACCAGCCGCGGAACTGGTCGCCGCCTTCCAGATACACATCCGCCGGATAGGGCAAGCCGCGCGGTTCGAGCGTGCTGAGCCAACTCGCGCCCGAATCGAACCACACGTCCAGAATGTCGTGCTCCTTGCGCAGCTTGGCCGATGCGCACTTGCCGCACTTCGTCCCCGGCGGCAGCAGTTCCTGCTCGGTCAGTTCGTACCAAACGTCGGCGGAGGCTTCTTCAAACAGGTTGGCGACGTGGTTGATGACTTTTGCGTCGAGCATTTCCTCGCCGCAATCTTCGCAATAAAAGACCGTGATCGGCACGCCCCAGGCGCGTTGGCGCGAGATGTTCCAATCGGAGCGCTCCTTGAACATGTTCTTCATCCGCTCGTTGCCCCACGCCGGATGCCACTCGACCTGGTCGCACGCGGCGACGGCTTCGGCATTCAGCCCGCTCTTTTCCATCGAGATGAACCATTGCGGCGTCGCGCGGAAGATCACCGGATTGCGGCAGCGCCAGCAATGCGGATAGGAGTGGTTGAACTTTTCGGACTTGAGCAACACGCCGATAGATTCCAAGTGCGCGACCACGGCTTTGTTGGCGTCAGGATCATTTTTGCTGAGCGCGACCACCCGCTGGCCGGCAAAATGCTCGACGTCTTTCATGAAATAGCCGCGCGCATCCACCGGGTTATAAATCTCCAGCCCGTATTCGCGGCCAATCAAAAAGTCTTCGTACCCATGCCCCGGCGCTGTATGCACCGCGCCCGTGCCTGCTTCGAGCGTCACGTGATCGCCCAACATCAGCAACGAATCGCGCTCAACAAACGGATGGCGTGCGTTCAGCCGGTCGAACACTTCGCCGCTGTAAGTGCCTATGATTTCGTAGCTCTCCCAGCCAACTTTCTTGGCGACCGCTTCCAACAAACCGTTGGCGACGATGAATACCTCTTCGCCGACAACGACAGCGTTGTATTCATATTTTGGATTGAGACAGATGCCCAGATTCGCGGGCAGCGTCCACGGCGTCGTCGTCCAGATGATGATGCTGACCTGCTTGCCCGCCAGCGCCGCATCAACTTTCGCCGCATCGGGAAAGGCGAATTTTACATAGACCGAATAGCTCGTGTGATCGGCGTATTCGACTTCGGCCTCGGCCAGCGACGTGACACAACTGATGCACCAATGCACCGGACGCGCGCCTTTATACACCGCGCCGCGCTCGACGAACTTGCCGAAGGCGCGCACGATATTCGCCTGATAGCGCGGGGCCATCGTGATGTAAGGGTCTTCCCATTCGCCGAACACGCCCAAGCGTTTGAAGTCCTCGCGCTGCAAGCTGACATACTTGTTGGCGTAAACGCGCGCGGCCTTGCGAATGGTCAGGCGGTCAAGCTCTTGCTTGTTCTTCTTGAGTTCCTCTTCGACCTTGATCTCGATGGGCAGGCCGTGGCAATCCCAGCCTGGGATGTAGGGCGCCCAATAGCCCATCATCGAACGCGATTTGACGACGAAATCCTTGAGAATCTTGTTGAGCGCCGTGCCGATGTGAATGTTGCCGTTGGCATAGGGCGGCCCATCGTGCAGCACAAATAAAGGCTGGCCCGCGCGCGCTTCACGCAATTTCTCGTACAGGTTCAAGGCCTCCCATTTCGCCAGCCGTAGCGGTTCATTCTGCGCCAGATTGCCTTTGAGCGGGAAGTCTGTTTTGGGTAGGTTGACGGTCGTTTTGAGATCGAGAGTCGTTGCTTCAGTCGCCATAATCCGTGTCGTGCTCACCAGTTGGGTTATTGTTCAAGGGTTAAAAAGAGCGGCGATGATAGCCTACTCATCCACAATAAAAAAGCACCTCTTGCGGCGGGTTGGCCGCAAGAGGTGCGCTGAGGCGGCGCAGAATCAGCCCGCCGAACAATCCATATCGAAGCCGTAATTTGAGCGGGCCGATTACGGCAACCGGCTTCCCATTTCAGGTGGCGTGTGAATAGAAATTACGCGCACTGTGCGGCGGCAAATGCATCGTCGTTGAGGCGCGGATAGGCGGCATAGACACGATCTATTTCTTCCAGTTGGCCGGGCGACAAATCTTCGCGCGGGTCTAGACACCAGCGTCCGGCGAGCAAGCCCTGGCGGCGTAAGACTTCGTGCAAGCCCGCGATGCAGCCCGCGAAATGATTCCGCGCGTCAAAGAGCGCCGCATTCGCATCGGTGATTTCCGCTGAACGCGCCAGCAATTCATAAGCGCCTTGCCCGCCGCTCTGTTTGCATTCGCGCACGGCGTCGAGCAATTCGACGGCGCGTTTCGTCCACACCGCCCAATGACCGAGCAAGCCGCCGGCAAAGTGAATTGAAACGGGTTCGCCCGCGCGCGTGAAACGAAATTCGGTCAGCAGGTCGGCGACGATGTTGTCGTCGTTGCCGGTGTAAAGCGCGACTTCCGCGTGGCGTCCGCTGTCGGCGAACGCGCGCACAACCTCCAGCGTGTGATACCGGTTGAAGGGCGCGACCTTGATGGCCACGACGTTTTCGATGTCCAGAAACGCGCGCCAAAAATCGTAATCGAGCAGGCGGCCTCCGACGGCGGGTTGCAGGTAAAAACCGATGAGCGGAATGGCTTCGGCTACGCGGCGGCAGTGTGCGAGCAGTTCCTGATTAGAGGCGGTGTTGAGCGCAGCCAGGCTGAGCAGCCCTGCGTCGTAACCGGTTGCATGCGCAAACACGGCTTCTTTCAACGCCTGTTCGGTCTTGCCGCAGATGCCTGCAATCTTGACGAGTCGTTGGTTGCTCGCCGTTTCAAACTCACGCGCCGTCGCGCTTGCCAGTTGCAGCACCGGCTCGAACAATCCGACCTGCGCATCACGAATGGCGAATTGCGTGGTGTGAACGCCGACTGCGATACCACCCGCTCCGGCGGCGCAATAATATCTGGTCAGTCCGGCTTGGCGGCGTTCATCCAGCTTGCGTGCGGCGGTCAACGCCAGCGGATGCGCGGGAATCACAAGGCCAGCCAGCAACGTTTGACGAATGATTGGGTCAACGGACAAGACGTTCCCTCCTTCTCAAAACTTGCCGTCGGTGACTTCAAATTTCGTAGGTTTGTTCAGGCTCGCGCCGCCTGCTTCGACCCAATGCGCGACCATTTCCATCAGCGTCAGCGCGGCGACCGACGGATAGCCGAGCAGTGAATGGCACAACGCCGCGTTGTTCAGCAAAGCCAGCGTGGACGGTTCGCCTTGATAATTCGCCGCGCGTTGAAAGCGTTGCGCAAAGAATTCTGCGACGCGCCGCGTCGCAATCGTTTCCGGCCCGGTGACGTTCAGCAGGCGCGGCGGCGCATCGCAAAGTTCAATGCTGCGTAGCGCATAAGAATTCGCATCGCCCTGCCAAATGACATTGAACGCGGCGACGGAAAGGTTCACCGGCTCGCCTGCGTATACCTTGCGCGCAATGTCTACCAACACGCCGTAGCGCAAATCTACCGCGTAGTTCAGCCGAAACAACAAACAGCGCGTACCGCGTTCGCGCGCGAAGTATTCAAAGATGCGTTCGCGGCCCAGGCACGATTGTGCGTATTCGCCTTGTGGTGCGGGCGCATCGCTTTCGATTGAACCACCCCCAAATGAAACTGACGCTGCGCTGACAAACGGATACACGTTGCCGGTGGAGAACACGACGATGCGCGCGGCATGAAATCGTTCCGCCACGAGCGCGGGCACATACGTGTTGCTCGCCCACGTCAGATCGCTGCGTTCGGTTGAACCGAATTTGCGACCTGCCAGGAAATAAACGTTTTCGCAAGCGGGCAATTGATTGATCTGCGCGCGGTCAAGCAAATCGCACGGGATGGTTTCGACACCTGCGCTTTCGAGTTCGGCGCGCGCTTGCGGCGCAGAGAAACGCGAGACGGCGATGACGCGGCGTTTGACGTTGGCGGCATCCGTCGCCTGTTTGATGCGCCGTGCGAGTGACGGCCCCATCTTGCCGCCCGCGCCGAGGATCAGCACAGCGCCGGACAGACGGCGCAGGCAATCAACATCGGCGGCGGATGGCGTGGCGAGTAATTCTTCGAGTTGTGCTGCAGTGGAAACGATCATCAACCAAACTCCGGCCCGGTGATTCCGAATTGTTTTTCCGGCCAACCGGGGAAAGCGTTTGCGCCGCGATACATCCGCAGAAACGGGCGCTGTTCGCGGAAGCCGATGGCGGCCAGCCACGCGCGCCAATCCGCCGCGTGATGTGTCGCATCAAGGTAAAACGGTGTGCCCGCTTGCTGCCGCAAACACGCACTCACCAGTTCACGCGCCGTTGGCTGATCGTGCGCAATCACCGGCCCCAGATGTTCAGCGTTGTGCCCGTGCCGCCCGAAACAATAGCCGGTGATTTGTCCGCCCTCTTCATTGACCCAGGCAAATTCCGGCGCGCCTGCCAGCAGCCATTCCAGCAACGCGCCGCGGTCTGCGCCAAAGGCTGCACGATCAAAACTGAATATGGCGGGCAAATCCGCGCGCGTCATCGGACGCGCCAGCTTGCCTTGTGTTATCAGGTTGGCGGGCGCAACCGCAATTTCCATGCGGCTCAAACTGTACTCATCAATAAAACCGAGTTGCCGGTAAACAGGTTGTCCTGCGGGCGTGGCGTCTAATCGAATGGAACGCCCCTCTTGCAAAACCGTCAGCGCTTCATTCATCAACAACGAGCCAATGCCCTTGCCGCGCGCCGCCGGATCAACCAACACCATCGCTATCCAACTGAAACGGTTTTCGTAATTCACCGTAGCCACCGTGCCGATGACTTGATCGTCTTGAACGACGACGCGGCAACCCTGCGGACTGAGCCGCAAGAACAACTCCCAATCGCGGCGCGTTTGATTCCAGCCGCTGGCGCGACACAGCCGCAAGCCCGCGTCTATGTCAGCGGCGCGCATCGTGCGCACGTCGCCGCGCATATTGATTCGTGGTTGTCCGGTTTCACTGTGACGCATATTAAGCCAGCCTGATTTCCTGTTTCGCTTCATCAAACGTAGCGCGCCTGCCGCTTTGCATCGCCGCAATCATCATGCACAGCGCGACCGAATGATCGTAACCCGCGCGAACGTCTGCTGCCGGTTGTTGGCGGCTGCGCAAACATTCGAGCCAGTTCAGCATGTGCGCTGACACGGCTGCTTCGCCTTCGCCCACGACATCAAGCGTCTCGCCTTGTTTCAATTCAAGCAGCGTCCTTTCGGCCAGCGCCGACGCCTTGTAATCCTTGCTGGCGTAGCGTTCTTCCAAGCCGCCTTCGCGCGTCACCTTGCACGTGCCTGCGTCGAGCGTGCCCAAGTGTGAACGATAAATATCGCGTCCGCGTCCGGCGCTGTTGGTCAAACGGCTCATAAACATCGCCTGAAAACTTTTCGCCTGATGGCCGTATTCAGCAATGACCGTGACCGTATCGCCGTTCGTGCGTCCGTCGCGCCATTGATAAATGCCGCCCGTGGCGACGACGCTGCGCGGGCGCGTCAAGCCCGTCGTGAAATGCAGCGCGTCAATCTGATGAACCATGTATTGGCACGGCAAGCCCGATGAATAAGGCCAGTACCAACGAAACTCGACATACTTGCGCGCGTCGAACGGAACCGGCGGACGATTCAACAGCCAGCGCCGCCAATCAGTGTCTGCCTCTTTCAACAACGCCACCCAATCAGGACGGCGAAAGCGTTTGGGCTGGCAATGATTGCGCGTGAACTCAGCCATCACGAGGTCGCCGAATTCGCCCGATTGGATGAACTCTTTCGCGCGCTGGTAATTCGGCGTGCTGCGGCGTTGCGTGCCGATTTGCACGATGCGTTTGGTTTCGTTGACGGCTTTCAGAATGGCGCGCGCATCGTCCATCGTATTCGCCAACGGCTTTTCAATATAAGCATCGCGGCCTGCACGCACCGCTTCGACGCCGTGCAGCGCGTGTTGAAAGTCCGCCGTAGCGATGATGACGGCGTCTACGTTTTTCATCGCATAAAGCTCATCGGTGTTACGCGCCAGTGCGACGGCTTGGTTGGTCGCTTTGTTCATCGCCGCCGCGCCCGCTTCGCGCCGCAAGCGCCAGAGGTCGCAGATCGCCGCGACTTCGCAATTTTGCGCCGTCGCGTGTTGCAACAACGCGGGCAGCAAGGCTTCTTGCGCTCGTTCGCCGAAGCCGACGAAGCCGATGCCAATGCGGTCGTTTGCGCCGCTGATTTTCGCGTAACTCGCGGCGTCCCACGCGATGGCGCTGGCCGCTGTGAGCTTGATGAAATCGCGTCGTGGTGTTGGTTGGTTCGTCATCTCACCTCTTTGCTAATGGACAGAATTACTTCCTGTCGTGCGGGCAGCGTGAATGTATGAGCTTGCGCGCGGCCTCTATGTTCAAACGCGCCAGCGCGCAGCGTCCGCGTGCGGTCATTCACCGGATGCAATGACCAGCGATAGCGCGCGGGCGACAGCTTCCACAACCGCACTCTGATGGATTGTTCAGCGGCGGCGAAACCGTAAAGCAGCAAGTCCGCGCGTTCGTTCGTCGCGTCAACGACGGCGCGCGCGAAGTCGGCCTGCGTCGTCGGCCACGTCACGGCGAACATCGGCAAGCGGTCGCCGCGCGGTGTTTCGCCACCGAACAAATGCTGTTGATAGTTGAGCGGCAGCGCGTAATAAACACGGTCGGTAAAGATCGCCTCGCTCGTATACATCGCAAAGTTGAAAGCATGCAGTTGCGTCGTCGCGCGGGCTTCGCGCGTCATCTCGGCGCGCAAGCGTGTGAGCCGCTTTGCTTCGTCAGCTTCAGGCGGCGCGTATTGATAAGCCTGATCGTAGCGCGTGTCGCCGCTGCGCCGTCGCCATTCGAGAAAGGCTTGCGGATAGCGGCGCAATTCGTCTGCGAGTTTCGGCTCGCGGCTGTCGCTCAACACGGGCGCGAACGATTCGCCCGCGGCATCAAGCCAGCGGCGTTCGCCGGTCAGATCGTGCAAGGCAAGCAAGAGCGCGGCGACGCAAGCCTGATTCTTCCCCGACCAGTTGAAGTAATGCCATTCGGCATCGGGCAGCCACCAGCGCGAAGAACGCACCAGATAATTGCCGTCGGCGAATTGCACGGCAGGCGGGAATACGCCAGCCGGTTTGCCCGCCGCCGTTTGGCGCATGCTCATCGTCCACGCTTCGCCCCAACGCGCGAGCGTCTCGATCAGTTGCGGCTCGCGCGTGAGATAAGCCTGCCACAAGGCCGGGCCGACGGCGCGCGTGTTGAGCATCACGTCGAGCGCGCGGTTGGGATGTTCATCGAACTCGGTACAGTTAAACCACGCGCCGCGAAAGCGCCAATAGCCATCGGGCGCGCGTGCGATCCAATGTTTGAGACACGCCGTCGTTTGCGCCAGCCGCGCGCGCAACGCTTGATTGTGAGGATCGAGCGCGACCGCCAGCGGCAACGTATCCGTCGTCGGTTCGGCGGCGTGTTCGACATCGCGGATGCGTTTGTTGTAGCCGTTTTCAATAAACGGGCTGCGCCATACGCCGTCGGCCAAACGCTCTATGCCGCGCGTCGCATCGGCGTCGCCGAAACCCAACGCGAGTGGCCCCCAGAATCGCAGCAGCTCTACGTCATCGCTCCAACCGCCGCCGAGTTCGCCGTTGGGCAACTGGCGCTCGCGCACCCACCAGCGCGTGATCGCATTCAACCGCGCCATCAACGCGCGCTGCGTCGCAGCCCATTCCGGCGCGTTGGCGAGAGGCTTGTCGTTGACTTGCCAACGAACCGGTTTGATCGAACGGCAAAAGTCTTCTTCGGTCGGCGCGCGCATGTCGAAATTGGGTGTGCCGCTGCACCACGCCGCCAGCGTTTGCCTGAGCAAGGCATCGCGCGGAGCCAGCCGCGCGGCTTCGCTCAACAACTTGCCGGTGCGCACGAGGTCGTCGGCTTCGCCGTTTTCGGTCGCCATCCAATAACGCACGCGCGCCAGTCCTGCTGTTGCTTCGGCGCGCACCGCCGGTTGGCGACTGAGCCGCGCGTTCGAGCAATTCGACCAGGTGCGAAGCGCGTTCAAACGCATTGTCAATGTCGCGGCCATAGATGCGATGCGTGAACCAATGCCGCGCTCGCTCGAGCAAACGCGGTACGGTTCGTTGCTCGAACGCGCGCGCCTCAGTCCAACGCACACCCGCCAGCACGTAACGTTGCGCGGCGGTTTCAATCGTGAATTCAAGCGGCGCGTCGTTGACGGTGACGCGCGCCACGAGGCTCAACATGTCTTCGTTCACCGGTCGCCACGGCCCCAGCCGCGCATTGCCGTGCGCCAGCCAAAACAAGTTTTGATCGCTGTCGGTGTCGGTGAGGATGACTTCCAAAATGTATTCACCCGCCGCCGAATGAAACCGAAACCGCGTCGCGCCGCCCGCGAACGTTGCGCCGTCAATGAACGCCGCATCAAACAACATTGGCTCGAATTGCTCCGGCTTCACGTGTCGCTTGTGATTGGCAGCATCGGGCGCGCGCAACAGCGTGACGACGGC
>JANOWX010000515.1:0-1898 GCA_031418175.1 Acidobacteriota bacterium
CTGGCAGGCAAGGCGATGATGTTGGGCGTCGCCGTCTGGTTTATCAATTGGGTCTTTTCCAACGGGCCAGCGTTGTTTGGCAGCGTGTGGCTGAAGACGCTGGCGGATTTGGCTTCGTGGGGCGCGTTGCTGTTGTTGGCGTATTGTCTCTATCGCGGCGTGGCGTGGTTGATGAAGCGCTTGTTGTGGCGTTTGCGGCGGCGCTTGGTCGTCACGTGGTTGCTGATTGGTGTGTTGCCGTTGGGATTGGTGTTGCTGTTGGCAGTGTTGCTCGGCTATGTGCTGTTGACCCAAACGTATGTGAACCTGGCGCGGCGGCAGTTGGATGTTTATCTGGCCGAATCGCGCGCCGCAACGCAGGCGCTCAGTCATGAACTCAAGGCCAATCCGGCGCGGCAGGCTGAAATTTTGCGCGAGCACGCCGATGCGCTCGGCTCCATCTTCCCGAACGTAAGGTTTACCGCCAGCGCTGAACCGACGATTCCTCAGTGGCTCAGCACGCAACCGGAATTTCATGGCTTGGTGTTGGAGCGCCATACCGCCGGGAGGCGCGAGGTGTTCGCCTATCATTCCATTCAACTCGATCCGCGCGAACGCACCGCACTGCAAATGAAATATCCGGTGAGCGGGTTGTGCGCCAACCTGAGCGCCACAGTGGGCGTGCCGGTTTCGCCCGGCTACGTGTTGGCGGCGCTGGTGGGCGATGCGCAAGGGCACACACGATTGGACGAAGCTTCAGCAACAGATATGCGTGCCTTCGGGCCGGAAGACTTTGCGGGCATCCCCGTCTTTGCGCCCGTTTATGAATGGGAGTCGGGCCGTTTGCTGGAAGGCGAAGTGTTGCGGCTGGATGATGCGTTTTTGCAGCCCGCGCATATCTGGCAACGTGTGCAACAGTTTCGCACGGGCAGCCGTTACGGGTATTTGGTTTTCTGGGTGCTTGGCCCGGTGGCATTGTTTTTCGCGCTGATCGCCGCCCTGGCCGTAGTCTCGGCGGTAGTCTTGACGCGCACGATTACAGGCACCGTGCACTATTTGTACGAAGGCACGCGGCGTGTCGAAGCGGGCGACCTGCAACACGAGATACGGGCCGTGGGCAGCGACCAACTCGGCGACCTGGCGCATTCGTTCAATCGCATGATCCATTCCATCCGCAACCTGCTGCTCGTCTCGGCGGAAAAAGAACGGCTGGATCAAGAGATGAAAATCGCCACGCAGGTGCAGGCGCGCCTCTTTCCGCGCAGCCTGCCGCAAACCAGGCTGCTGGATTTTGCGCCCGGCGTTTGTTTGCCGGCGCGGCAGGTGAGCGGCGATTACTACGATTTTATCTGTATTGCGCCGGGCTTGACCGGCGTAGTGATCGCGGATGTTTGCGGCAAAGGCGTTTCGGCGGCCTTGCTGATGGCGAATTTGCAAGCGCATTTGCGCGGCCAGATTCAAGCCTGTCAGGAAGCCCAGCCGCAATTGCGTTCAGTGGCCGAGATCGTGGCGCGCGTCAACCAGCAACTCAAAGCCGTCGCGCCGGATGCGAGTTTCGTCACGCTCTGCTATGCTGAATTTGATGAGCACAGTTCGACCTTGCGGTACACAAATGCGGGCCACAACCCGCCGCTGATCTGGCGCGGCACGGGCGAATTCGAGCGCCTGGAATGCGGCGGTACCGTGGTCGGGTTGTTTGCCGATTCGATTTATGAACAGGCCGCCGTGCAGTTGTACAGCGGCGACCTGTTTGTGGCGTTCACCGACGGGTTGCTCGAAGCGCGCAACCCGCTGGGCGAAGAATTCGGCGAAGCGCGCATCCGCGCGGTTTTAGAGCGCCACGGACAACAGAGTGCCGTCGCAATCAAAGAGGCGCTGTTAGGGGCTGTGCAGGCCTGGATGAGCGGCGAGGAACAGGA
>JANOWX010000516.1:0-18149 GCA_031418175.1 Acidobacteriota bacterium
CACAGACCTTCCGCACATCAGGCGGCAGAGCCGCGCAGCAGCGGACGCACCCACAAACTTTTGCGTAGTGCCTATTTGCCCAACGATTTCAGCAGCGTCTGAAATTCCTTTTCCGCCACCGCCATCGTCTTGATTGGGCCCGTCATCTTGAAAAAGACCTCGCTGCCAGGGCCGCTTGTGCCTTCGACAATCGCGCCCAGCAAACGATAGCCCGTTTTGGGCACACTGGCCTGGCCCATTGCCACACCGCCGCCCGTGTAGGTGCCCAGCAAATCAATCGTCGTGACCGACAATCCGTTGATCGTCTGTTTGCCGGTTTTGGCTTTCGTGTTCGGATCACCGCCGCCGGGCAATTCGAACTGGCCGATCCAACGATCCAGGTTGGCTTGCACGCCGCCGCCGATGTTGGCGAAGACGGCGCATTCCGCGCCTTCGGGATCACCTGTTGCAGCCGGAATCAGATAGGTCGCCGCGCGCATCGGTTTCTCCGGCCCGGTCGTCCAGCGCGCGGGCGCAGTCCATTTCACCGGCGTTTGCGTTTGCGGCGCTGGCACTGCCGCCGCTGATGGTGCACCGCCGCCGTGGGCCGAAGTGACGGTCGAATCCGCCGGCGCGGCAGTGTTTGAAGCTGCGGCTGGCGTTGTTTGGCTCGGCGGCACCTCTTTGGGAGCAGTCGCACAGGCGCCCAAAAGCAGGGCAGCCGCGAGCAGGGAAATTGAAAGTGATGAATTCATAGCAAGTAGTCCTTCACGAAGCGTTAATCGGCATACGCGCCCGCCGCTGGCGTGCCGCGTTGTTTGAAAAAGAAAAGAAAGATCAACAGGATCAACCCGGCAAACAGCGCCGGTTTGCCCCACAGCGGTTGCCATTCGATGGCGCGCAATTCATCGCGCCGCAAAGTAGTCTGCTCATCTTCAAGCTGTTTGATCTGCGTTTGCAGCGCCGCGTTTTCCGTCATCGTTGCCGCCGCCAGTTTGCCGCGCAATTGCTCCAATTCAGCGCTCTTGCTGAGCACTTGCTGCGCAAGGGCTTTCGACGCGTCAGTCGTGTGCATCGCCTCAATACGTCCGGCGATGTTCGCGCCGATGGCCATGCCCAGGCCCAGCGTAAAGAGCACCAGCATGCCTTGCGCCTGGGCGCGAATCTCTTTGGGCGCGATTTGATCGGTGTAAATCTGACCGGTCACAAAGAAGAAGTCATAGCAGATGCCGTGCAGCACGATGCCCGCAATAATCATCCAGCGCACTTGCGCGGGCGCGCCGAACGCAAACAGCCCGTAACGCACGACCCACGCCAGCATGCCCACGGCCAGCATCCATTTCACCCCCAGCCGCATAAAAAAGAACGGCATCACGATCATAAAAAAGATTTCGGACATCTGCCCGTAACTCATCGTTTGCCCAATCGGCAGGCCCGACATTTCGACGATGCGGCTGGCGATCTGATAGTAAAACGCCAGCGGAATGCAGATCAGCAGCGAGCAAATCATGAAGATCAAATACGACCGGTCTTTGAAGAGCACCAACGCATCCAGCCCCAGAATCTGCCGCGCCGTGACTTTGCCTGTGGCGGCCACCGGCGGCGTGTTTGGTAAGGTGAAGCTGTAAAGCCCCAGCGCCAACGACGCGCCCGCCGTAAGCTGGAACATCAGAATGCTCTTTTCCCAACCCAGCCAACTCAGCGCCAAGCCTGCCGCGATCCAGCCGATGGTGCCGAAGACGCGAATCAGCGGAAACTCTTTTTCCGAGTCCGACATGTTTTTCATCGCAATCGTGTTGGTCAGCGCCAAGGTCGGAAAATAGGTCAGCATGTAGCCGAACAGCGCCAGATTGATCGTATCCGGCGAGGCGGCGGGCGAAGCCTTCATCAGCGTCGTGGCCAGGAACATCAGCACGGCCCCCAGCAAATGCATCGCCCCCAACACGCGTTGCGCCGCAAAGAAACGATCCGCGATCATCCCGACAAAAAATGGCGAAATAATGCCGGCAATCGGCCCGACCGCGAAGGTCCAGCCGAAATCCTCGGCAGTAAAGCCGATTTTGCCCAGGTAATTCGGCGCGGTCACATACCACGCGCCCCAGACAAAGAACTGCACAAACATCATCACCGACAGTTGCAGACGAATCTTGGTGCTCATAGTCCTCTTTGCTTGCCCTTACTGCTTGTGTTGTTAGGTTGAAATGCGTTGCGGGAATTGCTGCAAACGGCAGGCATTCTAGCGGCAGCCGCCACGAATGCCAAACGACTGGCGCGCAAAGGCGCGGCGCACACGCCCGTCACGACAGCGGCGGCGCGTGGCATTGAGCTTTGTCGCAGTTACAGTAAACTAGGCCCCGCGTTATCAGCGGCCACCGCGCGTGGTCATTGGCACACAAACACCGTTACAGCCTGGCAAGCAGAGAAGGAGATCGTTATGCAATTCCCTCGGCGTTCAACGTTGGTTTTTAGCGCGTGGCTGTTGCTCGTCAGCCTCGGCATTGGATTCATCGCTCACCGCTGGCCGGTCACAGCACAATCGGTTCAACCGCGTCGCGTCGCGCCCGCGCTCAAAACTGCCAAACCCAAAACGCAGCGTCTTATCAATGCGCCCCAGCAAACGATCGTGCCGCTCACTTCAGGCATGGCGCAAACCGGCACCGTCAACGGCCCGACACAAGCGGGCGTGCCCGTGTTCAGCGGGACGCAATACTCGATTCAAACGACCGCCGACACCAAACACCTGCTGCTCAGTTTGAGCGGCGATCAGGACGTAGATTTGTATGTGCGCTACAACAGCCCGCTCGTCATCCAAAGCGGTCAACTACTGTTTGACTACAGTTCCGATTCAGCCGACTCGCAGGAAGCGGTCAGCATTACGCCCAACGTTCTGCCGCCGTTGCAGCCGGGCACCTATTACATCGGCATCGTCAATTACGGTACGAGCCGCGCCAACATCACCGTGACGGGCACGGTGTACAACGGCGGCGCGCAAATCACCGAGGAGTTAAGCACCGATGACAGTTCGGCTGACGATGCTTTTCCGGGGAACGGCTTGCTTTACATCAATCGGTTGACGCCGCTGCAATATCCTTCGACATTGCAGAAAATCCGCATTCAGCTCGGCGCCTTTCAAGGGCTGCCCAATCCGACGGGCGCGCAAATCCGCCTGCTGGCCTTCAATCTGCCCAGCGCCGCGCCGCTGCCGGCGGCGTTGCCAACCAGCTTGCTGTTGGATCGTAACGTGACCTTGCCCGCCATCAGCATTCTGCGGTTCGTGGATTTCGACGTGACTGAATTGCCGGTGATTCGTGAAGGTGACTGGTACATCGGCTATCAAGCGCCCAATCCAGCCGCGGGCGTCACGGTGGTGCTCGACCAATCCAGCGTCCCGCAAAAACGTTTTTTATTCAGCGCTGGCGTCAACACGCCTTTCCAACTCGATGACGGTGAGAACGCGATGATTCGCGCGGTGGTGGCTTCGGGCAGTGCGCCGAATGCCGTGGCCAGCGTTTCCGCCGCCAGCTTCAGCGCTGACGCGCTCGCCGCCAATTCCATCGTTGCGGCGTTTGGAAACAAACTCGCCACCGGCAGCGCGAGTTCGACAACGCAACCCTTGCCAACGACGCTGGCGGGCACGACGGTCAAAGTGCGCGATAGCGCGGGCATCGAACGTTTGGCCGCGCTTTTTTTTGTCTCGCCCGGCCAGGTCAACTATCTGGTTCCGGCGGGGACGGCGAACGGCGCGGCCACCGTGACCGTGACCAGCGGCGATGCCACTGTCTCAACCGGCACGATCAACATCGTCAGCGTAGCGCCGGGCCTGCTGTCGGCCAATTCAAACGGCCAGGGCGTGGCGGCGGGCGTGGTCTTGCGCGTCAAAGCCGACAACTCGCAAGTGACCGAAGCGCTGGTCACTTGCGACGCGGCGCAAAACCGCTTTGTCGCCGTGCCGATTGATGTCAGCAATGCCGCCGAGCAGGTTTTCGTGATCCTTTTCGGCACGGGCTTCAGCAATGTCGGGGCGGTAACAAATGCCGTGGTGAAACTGGGCGGCCAGGATGCCGAAGTGAATTTTGCCGGCGCGCAGGGCGGTTTGGATGGGTTGGATCAACTCAACGTGCGCGTGGCGCGCGCCTTGAGCGGGCGTGGTGAGCTTGATGTGGCATTGACGGCGGCGGGACGCAGCGCCAACGTTGTCAGGGTCAATGTGAAATAAGGCTCTCCTGGTAACTGATGTTACGCACGACTTGGATCATCGAGTCGCTTGACAGGTTCTTTGTGCCGGAGGCACTGCGGATATTAGCCGCTGGTGAAGCTTCAGCGGAACCACCGGGAACGTGAGCCATGAAGCCCGCGTCCTGAAGGGACGCAGGACAACACTGCGCATAAGAACGATGTCTTGTCCTGCGCTCCTGCCGGAGCGCGATGCTGGTTGCGGCTATCCCGGTGGTTCCGCTGAAGCTTCACCACCGGCTAATATCCCACGCGCCTCCGGCGCAAAATACTGTCAAACAGTTCCATTTCATTTCGACCGCGTAACATCAACTGGTAATTTGCGGCACACCGCTTGCCAAACCTACAGTGCAAAGGCGTATAAAAAACCGCCTGGTTCTGATTGGAAGCGCAATGAAGACGAGTACCCGCTTAATTCTGCTGTTGACGCTGGCCGTGAGCGCCGTGATGGCGGCGGCCAGTTTTTTCTCGCTGCGGCAGCGGGCGGCGGCCTTGGAACAGGCCGCTTATGACGAAGTGCGCGCGCACGCGATCACGCTGCAACTGGCGCTCGAAGAGAATTACGCCGCCGGCCGGCCCGAAGCCGCGCAACAGTTGATCAACCGCTTGGGTGAAAACACCGGCGTGACGGGCGTGATCCTCTTTGACCGCAACGGCGCGGTGCAATTGCTGTCCGACTCGTTGAAACAGGCCAACATTGCCGACTCCGACGCGGCGCGCAAGGTCATCGCGGGCGCTGACGACATTGCCATTCCGCGCCGTCTGCACAATCAGGAAGTGCTCTCCTACATCCATCCGATCATCGTGCGCGGCGAGCGCGTCGGCGCGATGGACCTGACCTTGCCGGTGACCTTTGTCCAGGCCGAAATTCAGCAGGCGCGCCGCGATACCTTGGTGACGCTGCTCATGTTGTGCGGTGTGATCTTTTTAGTCGTCGTCGCGGTGACGCGCTACAGCCTATTGCGCCCGATAACAGCGTTGCTAGGCGGCGTGGAGGAATTGGGCCGGGGCAATTTGTCGCATCGGGTCGCCATGCCGCATGGGGGCGGCGAATTCGCCGTGCTGGCGCGCGCTTTCAATCACATGGCCGATGCGCTGGCCGAACAGCGCCAGCACGCCGAACGCGAAGCCGAAGAGCGGCTCGAACTCGAACGCCGCTTGCGCCATCACGAACGGCTGGCGGCGGTCGGCCAATTGGCTGCCGGTGTCGCGCACGAACTGGGCGCGCCTTTGCAAGTGATTGACGGGCGCGCCAAACAATTGCAGGAACAGGCCGCAGTCCCGCGCGATAAACAGCAACGCAATCTGGCGATCATTCGCACCCAGGCCGGCCGCATCACGCGCATGGTGCGCAATCTGCTCAACCTGGCGCGGCCCTATCATCCGCGCCTACGCCCGCTCGAGTTGCGCAAGGTGCTGGCCCACACGCTCGAAACCATCGAAACCCAAACCGCGCAGGCTGGCGTGCGCGTCGAACATCAAAACCCAGCGGCAAGCGAAACCGTCGTGCACGCCGACCCCGAATTGTTGCAACAGGTCTTTTTGAACATCTGTCTGAACGCTTTGCATGCGATGCCCGGCGGTGGGCTGTTGCGTGTGGCTTACGAGGCGCAAGGCGTTGCTCGTGACGGGCGCGCTTTTGCCGCCGCGCGCATTTACGACACCGGCGCGGGCATTCCGGCAGAGCAGTTGGAGAGCATCTTCAATCCGTTCTTCACCACTAAAGAGGTCAGCCAGGGCACGGGCCTGGGGCTCGCCGTTGCCAGCCGCATCGTCGAAGAGCACAACGGTTGGATCGAAGCCGCCAATTGGCAGAACGGCACGGACAGCGGAGCTGTCTTCACCGTGTATTTGCCGCAGTCGCCCCAGACGGCCACGGTTATTGGTGAACCGGAAAGGCAGGCGCACGCTGTACCGTAGGTTGTCCAACCTGCGGGGGCAGGTAAGGGGAACGCTGAAGGGAGCGTGCACCACGTGACCTTAATCGCGCGGCTATTTAAGTGCTCCGCAGGTTGGACAACCTACGGTACCTTTTTCGAACAGGAGTTAATGTGAGCAAAGCGCGTTTGTTGATCGCTGAAGACGACGCTGATCTGCGCGATCTGTTGCAAGATGATCTGGAGGATGCCGGTTACGAAACCGTGTTGGCCGTGGATGGGCGTGCGGCGCGGGCGCACATCGAACGCGAACGCGAGTTCTTCGATCTGCTGATTACCGACGTGAACATGCCCGGCCTGACCGGCGCCGAATTGCTGGCTGTCATGCGCGCCCAGCGCGCCGAAGCCCCCGTCATCATCATCACCGCCTTCGGTTCGGTCGAACAAGCCGTCGAACTGGTCAAGGCGGGCGCGTTTCAATATCTGACCAAACCGTTCGAGACGGTCGAATTGTTGCGCGTGGTTGACGAAGCCTTGCAACAAAGCGCGGCGCAACGCGCCCAGGCGCGCCTGCGGCGCGAACAGCCCGGCGCGCCGCCCAAGATCATCGGCGCTGCGCGGCCTATGCAGGAACTGTTCAAGCTGATGACGCGCGCGGCACGTAGCGCCAGCACCGTGCTCATCACTGGCGAATCGGGTACCGGCAAAGAGCTGGTCGCGCGTTCGGTGCACGACATGTCGGGCCGGAGCGGGCAATTCGTACCGGTCAATTGCGCGGCCATTCCTGCCGAATTGATCGAGGCCGAACTCTTCGGCCACACCGGCCAGGCCTTCACCGGGGCGAAGCAGGTGCGGGCTGGCTTGTTCGAGTCGGCCGAAGGCGGCACGCTCCTGTTGGATGAAATCGGCGAGTTGCCTTTATTGATGCAGCCCAAACTGCTGCGCGTTTTGCAGGAAGGCAGGCTGCGCCGGGTGGGTTCTGACCAAGAAAAAGAGGTCAATGTCCGCGTCATTGCCGCCACCAATCGCGACCTGGAAAAAGAGGTGCGGGAAGGGCGCTTCCGCGAAGACCTGTTCTGGCGCTTGAACGTCATTCATCTGCACATTCCGCCGTTGCGCGAACGCCCCTTCGATATTCCGCTCCTGGTTGAACACTTTCTCGATCGAGCCTTGAAAACCAGCGGCGCGCTGCCGCTCAGTGTCACGCCGGCCGCGTTGGCAGTGCTGACAGCCTATGCCTGGCCCGGCAATGCCCGCGAGTTGGAAAACGCCATCGAACGCGCCGTCGCTTTGGCTGAGGGGGCAACCCTGACCCCAGAGGATTTGCCCGAACGCATCCGCCTCAGCGGTCAGACGGCACAACTGCTGACGCAGGCGCACGAAAAACGCATGACGCTGCGCGACTTGGAAAAAGAGTACATCCTGGAAACGCTGCGGCTGACCGGCGGCAATAAATCGCGCGCGGCGGAACTACTCGGCTTTGACCGGCGCACGCTGCATCGCAAGCTGGATGAGTATCGCGCTGAAGATCCGGCCTTTGAGTTGTAGCTGATCAACACGGGGTTCAACAACGCAACAGCCCAGCGCGAATTTCGCGCCGGGCTGTTTAGGTTCAATGGAAGCTGTGGTGGCTGAGGTTGTTAGTTGTTCGGCGTGCGCCCCTCGGCGACTGCGTTGTTTGGCTCTTCGAAAGTGAGCACGCGGTTGTCGCCTTCAAACGTGATGCTAGTCAGCACGCGGCCTTTCGGAGAATCCGTAGTTGAGAGCGAGTTGTGGGAGGCCTTCTTGTCACTCATCGTTACGTTCACCTTGGCCGCCGTTACCGCTGCGCCATCGCGCCAGATTGTGATGAGACGGTTGGCCGCATCGAATTTGAACTGATACGTGCCAGGCTTGATCAGTTGATCGTTGAGCCGCAAATCTTCTGAAAGCGTGACGGCCTTCTGCTTGTTTTTGCCGTGTGCCTGGGCCAGCGCTGTACCGGCCAGCGCCAAACAGCACAGGGCAGCCACGATCAAGTTGGTTCGCAAATTCTTCATATCTTTAGTTCCTCCTTCAGGAAATCACTGTCGTTTGAAATATCTAGCGTTGCTGCTTGTTCAGGGCTGCAAGGTATGTGCCACGAGCGCGCGCCTGATTTCACAGGAGGTTAAGCCGTTCCTGGCAAAAACGGGCGGGACAATTTCTACCAGGTCTGTGACAAATCCCGTCACAGGCACGCACTTTGCTCTGCTGACCGCGCCAAACCCGTTCGCCCAAGCGCGAGCCAATTTAGAGGATCGTACTGGAAAGAAAAGATTCAGTTCGCAATAAAGCAATGAAGATCAAACTACTTTTGTTACTGTTACTCTTGGCTGTCAGTCAGGCAGGTGTCATCGCGCAAACAGCAACGCCGCCGCGTGACGACCGGCAATTCTGGAACGAAACCCAATTCATCAAACCGCTCACCAAAACCAAAGACTTGATCGTGATCGGCGTCGTGCGCGTCGGCCGCGATATGCAGCGTCCCGTGGAGGAACGTCTCGGCGCGGGTGTGGCCTTCAAGCTCAGCAAATATCTGACGCTGCTGCCGACCTATTTTTACGTGGATCAGCAGCCCTTTGCCGGACGCCGTATCAGCGAGCACCGCTTGATTTTGAACGCCACCGGCAAATTCAAGCTAGGCGAATTCACCTTCACCGACCGCAACTTGCTCGAACGCCGCGTGCGCCATCAGAGCCGCGATTTTACGGTCTATCGCAACCGCTTGCAGGTGGATCATCCCGCACAACTTGGCACATTCAAATTCAAGCCTTTCCTGGCTGATGAGCTTTGGTATTCGACCCAAGCTCGCAGTGCTGGACGTTTCGGCTGGTTTCGCAATCGCATCTCGGCGGGCATCCTCAAACAATTCAACGAGCGCTTTAACGCCGAGTTTTTCTACCTTTATCAACACGACGGCGTGTCGCGGCCAGGCAATGTGCACGCGCTGGGGACGCTGTTCCGTGTTTATCTCGAATAAAGAACCGCCGCCAGCCAACTTTTCCATGCCAGTCTGCCAAGCCAACATCATCTATGCAGGCGTGGCATGCGAGTTGCCACGTCGTAAGCACTTCCAGAGGCAGTAACGGCTTGACGCGTTACTGTGGAGCGCGGTCATTCAGCAATGGCCGCGCTTTTTTTTTATTGATACGTTACCAGTTACCAACGTTGAACTGCTGACAACCAGCCTCAGCAACAGCGCCGAATGGCTTTGTTGAACTGTCGTGCCTTGTCCCGCTGCTGCGACAATCTGCATCAGCCTCGCCCACGCGCCTTCCCTTTGCAGTCGCTGCAACTCAAACCCGGACAAAGAAAAAGCCGTTATGGCGCGCCTTGGCATAGCCGTTGCCAAGCGAAAGTTGTCGTTCATTCGCGCCAACGCGGCGTCGCAATGCTAAAGAGCGCCGCCCGCAAGCGCACCACTAAAACAACCGGAGGGACAGATGCAAAAGCTGGTCAGAGGCATTCACAACTTTCAAGTAACTCACTTCAGCGAGAATCAGGAATTATTCCAACAACTCGCGCGCGGCCAACAGCCCGACACGCTGTTGATCACCTGCTCCGATTCGCGCATCCGGCCCGGGTTGCTGACGCAAGCCCAGCCGGGCGACATCTTCGTGTTGCGCAATGCCGGCAACATCGTGCCGCCTTACGGGGCTTCGAGCGGCGGCGAAGGCGCGACTATCGAATTTGGCGTGGCGGCGCTCGGCATCAAACACATCCTGGTGATGGGCCATTCAAATTGCGGCGCGATGAAAGGCTTGCTGCAGCCGGAGAGCTTAACCGAGTTGCCGCTGGTGGCGAATTGGTTGAAGCACGCCGAGGCCACGCGCCAGGTCGTGCGCGCGAACTATCAGGATTGCGAGGGCGAGGACCTGCTCAACGCCGCGATCAAAGAGAACGTGCTGATGCAACTCGACAACCTGCGCACCTATCCGGCGGTCGCCGCGCGGCTGGTCAAGGGCGAGTTGATGCTGCACGCCTGGATTTATCAAATTGACACCGGCCAGGTGCTGGCCTTCGATCCGGCGCGTTCGCAATTCGTGCCGATCAATGCTGAGTACACGCTGCCGGTCGCGCGACCGCGCGTCGCCTATGCTGCCGCTGCGGCGAGCGCACAGGTGGCTGGCAACGGCGTGCATGTGCATTGAGCGCCACTAACCTTACGTGAGCGGCACGGCCCGATCCAATCTGGCCGTGCCGCCGCCACCTCATCGCGCTCACAAACACCTAACCAATCCGTAGAAATCCGAAACTCGTTATAGCGGTTTTCACATGCGTGCGACCTGCGTGGTGTAGGGCAGGTTAGTAACCGGTTAGTAACCTGCCTAACACCACGCGCGCTGATAGGTCGCACGCAAGTGCAAATCGCTATAACGAGAGTTGACTACTATGCAGGCGATTGTCGAAATGAACCGTCAAGCCGCGTCCGCCGAGACCTTGGGCGGACGCCTCAAATCCTTTTTCACCCCCTTCGATGCACGTTTTGAAGACCTGACCAAAGGCAATTGGAAGCTCAACGCCTAGCGCGACATCAGCGCTGGGTTGGTCGTCGCGATGATGGCGATCCCGATGGCGATGGGCTTTGCGATGGCTTCGGGCCTGCGCCCTGAACACCGGGTTGACCGGGCGGGCGCGTTGCCGCTCGAATAATCGAATAATCAGCGCCGCTCCGGGCCGAACCGATGTTAGGACGCGACGGCGCACCGAAAGGAGATTTATGGACAAAGCACACCCAGTCAGAACATTTATGCACTACACCGACCCCGACCGAAACAAAGAGTTGACGGTCTTTGGACGCTCACGTCCGGGTTGTTTTACAACTACGATGGCAGGCTCCCTTACGAGAAATATCACGAGGGATTGAAGTTCGCTGAAGAAAAAGGTGCTGCGAAAGACAGTCCATTGTATTTCGAGATAATGCTTTCACACGTTCACGGCGCACCGTGCAACTTGGAGTTGGAGCATATTTTGCTGGGTTGCAACAGGTCGAACGGCTACTCTTACTTAACTGATAGGAAGAACTGCCAGCGCTGAGGGAAAAAGATTCAGCGCTGGTTTCTTTTCCTGATAGGTATAAGCGATCAAGACTGCCAGTAAATTGACCAAAAAGTTCGTCACGGAACGATGACGAGTATGCTCAATTTGCGCGATGTTTTTGAGTTAATCGAAGACCGTCTCAATGAGCGAGAGTTTTCTTAACAGCAGTTTGTCGAGCAAGGACATCAATTTGTTCTTCGAGAATGAACTTGCCGTCAAAAGGCCGAAACGTAGATTCCAGATTCAACCCATGATCAAAAAATTTCCGCTCTGGCAAGGGTTGTTGAGCGACGTAAAGATAATGCGACTGGAAGGTGACATACCGATTCGGTTTAACGAAGTGAACTGCTGTCCGCGATTAACGTGTCTTCGTAAAACTCCACCGCTCCTGTTTCCAGATTGTGCATCCCGCCGATGAGGGCGATCTCGCCCTTCTCGATCATCTGCTCCAGAATAAAGCTTCGGCTGACGATGGACTTTACCGAACGCCGGACGTTGAGGGCGGCGACATTTTCGACGAACTGTGCATTGGCGGCAGTTCTTTCCGCCGGATTGCTAACGGTCTTTTCCTCATAGACGGCAGGTTGCAGTTTGGCCAGCAGTTCGGTCAGGTTCCCCATCTCCACGTGGTCACAAGCGCCCTTGACCGCGCCGCACTTGGAGTGCCCCAGCACGACGATCAGTTTTGAGCCGACCACTTTGCAGGCAAATTCCATGCTGCCCAGAATATCTGTGTTCACGATATTCCCGGCGATGCGGATCGAGAAGATGTCCCCCAGTCCCTGGTCAAAGATCAACTCCGCCGAGGTTCGGCTGTCAACACAACTGAGGATCGCGGCAAAAGGCCATTGTCCATCGCGCGTTTCGTTGACTTGCTGCAACAAATCACGGTGTTCCCGCAGGTTGTTGATGAATCGTTGATTCCCCTGCTTGAGAATCTCTATCGCCTGTAAGGGGGTGATGCCTGCTTGTAGTTCTTTGTTCAAGGTTCTCATAAATTGCTTTACCTCACTTGGATAATCAGTTCTTTGGGTTGTTACCGGGCGCGTCGCCCCGATGTTTAGTAGGAAGTCACGTGACTGGAGTTTTCTATTTTGTAAGCTTCCTTGAAGCCCGTCAGCGTGACCGCGATATTTCTGTCTTTGGCTCCTGAACTCACAAAGTCGCGGATCAGTTCCAAAACATCGTGATCTATGTAGATCGTGTCAGCCGCATTGATTACGACCTTGCTGTCTTCAGGCAAATCAGACAGGGTTTGTTTGAGCGCCGCTTTATTCAAAAAAGAAACTTCCTGAGCCAGATCAAGATGGATCGTTTCTCCTTCGTGGTACATCTCTTTCTTGAAGAAATAGGCCAATTTCATATTTCCTTTTAAGATGAAGAAAATACTCACTGCCAGTCCGATAGCGACTCCTTTTAATAAGTCCGTCAACACCACTGCCGTGACGGTAACGATAAACGGCGCAAACTGGAACTTCCCGTCATTCCACATGCGCTTGAAGACGGCAGGGCTGGCGAGCTTGAACCCGATCATTAACAGGATGGCCGCCAAACAGGCTAAGGGAATCCTGTTTAAGATGGTCGGTATGGCCAGCACCGCCACCAGCAGGAGAATCCCGTGAATGATGGCGGACATTTTGGTTTTGGCACCCGACGACGCATTGGCGGTAGTTCTAACGATCACAGAGGTCATCGGAAGACCTCCGATCAGCCCGCTCAGAAAATTCCCGACGCCCTGCGCTTTTAGCTCAAGATTCGTGTTTGTATACCGCTTGAGCGGATCCATCTTATCTGCCGCTTCAATACACAACAGTGTTTCTATACTTGCCACTGCGGTGATGGTGGCGGCGACAATCCAAACCTGAGCATTCGTAATGGCGGAAAAATTCGGCCTGGAAAATTGCCCGATAAAATCGGTGAAAGAAGCAGGCACTGGCAGGTTCACCAAATGTTCCTGCGAGATGACTAAATTTGAACCGGAGGCCTTAAAAGTCTCATTGATAAGGATGCCTGCAATGACGGCTACTAACGCTCCAGGCACTGCCTTGATCCTTTTGAGGAACGCCACTTTGTTCCAGGCAATGAGGATTGCTAATGAAACCAGGGTGACGATGATCGCGCCCAGGTGGGCATAGTTCACAGCATCTATCAGGGCAGAAAAAGTATTGTGCCCCGTTCCTTTTTCAATGAAGAAAAAGTCTCCTTCGTGATCCACGTCATAGCCAATCGCGTGTGGCAATTGTTTCAGGATAATGATGACTCCAATGCCAGTCAGCATCCCGTCAATAACATTTGAAGGAATGTAATTGGCGATGGTTCCTGCTTTGGCAAAGCCCAGCGCCAATTGCATCAGTCCAGCCAGGATCGTTGCCAATAAGAAGGTTTCAAACGATCCCAAAGTGGCGATGGAGACGAGTACGATAGCTGTCAGCCCCGCCGCCGGACCTGATACGCTGATGTGAGAATTGCTAAGGATGCCCACGACAATGCCGCCGATGATCCCTGCAATGATGCCGGAAAAAAGAGGAGCGCCGCTGGCAAGGGCAATCCCCAGGCAAAGCGGAACAGCGACTAAAAACACCACTATTCCAGAAACTATATCTGTCTTGAGATACGCGAAGTTGGATTTCATAAGTTTTGAACTTTGAGTGAACAAAGGGGAGTCGAAAAGCAAATCAAACAACTCCTCGTGGCCATTCCAAAAGATATCCTGCGACGCCCGCCCTTTGTGCAAGAGTTGTGCCGCTGTTTCTGGACGCATTTTCGCAGGATTCGGGCTTGGATTTAGCGCCCGTACTCGTTTTGGGTGAGACACTTTGAGACAGCAAGGGAAAAAATGCCCCTGTTTCCGTCGAAGGGCGAATTCTCAATCCCGCAGCGTTGGCAGCACTTCCTGGCAGTACTTTTTGATCTCGCTTACGTCGAACTCGAGTCTTACTTGGTCTTCGGCTACACGTACCCAGTCGCGGCCTAACGCGGCATTCTGGCCGGTGCGGTGGCCGGGTTGGTCGGCGCGCTCTTTTCCGGTTCCAAGTACAACGTTTACGGCCCGGTGGCCGCGCTGATTCCAGTCATTGCGGGCATTATGGCGAATTACCGCACGCCTGATGACCCGTATGCCGGGCATAGTTACCTGGTGCTGGTTTGCATGGCCTCTGGCCCGATTCTGTTGTTGTTCGGTTTGGTTGGCTGGGGGCGCATTGCCAATTTGGTGCCGCATTCGATTGTGGTCGGGTTCAGCGTCGGCATTGCCATCACCATCGCCTTTACGCAACTTGGTGAAGTGCTGGGCTTGAAAGCCACCCTCAGCGGCAGCTTCTTTGAGAAGGTGGGCATCATTGCCGCCAACCTGAATCAATTCAACTGGGCGGCGTTGCTGCTCGGCGTGCTGACCTTTCTGATCACGCGTTACCTGTTGAAGATTTCCTTGTACGTGCCGGCGCCGATGATCGCGTTGGGCGTATGCACGTTGTTGTCATCCACCTGGTTGAGCAGCAAGGGGCTGACCACGATCAGCGCCAAATACGGTCAGATTCCGACGGACTTCTTTGTTTTAACGCCGCCCGCGCTACCGGCTATGAATGTGGCGATCATCGGCGAAGTGCTTTATTACGCGCTGGCCTTTGCTTTCGTCTGTGGACTGGAAAGCATCCTGGCTGCGCGCATGGCTGACCGGATGGCAAACAACCAAGGCACGCCCTACAACCCGAACAAGGAATTCTTCGGGCAGGGGCTGATTCAATTGTTCGTGCCGTTGCTGAACGGCATGCCGCTGTCAGGCGCGCTGGCGCGCACGGCGGCCAACGTCAAACTGGGCGCGGTCTCGCCGCTCGCTGGCATCATGAAATGCGTGTGGAAACTGTCGTTGGTCTACTTCCTGGCGCGTTATCTGGAAATGGTACCGATGGCCTGTATCGGTGGCATCCTGCTTTGGGTGGCCTTCAATATGATCAAGCCAGCCGAGATCAAAGAAGTCATGGCCGTCAACCGCTTTCACGCCGGGCTGATGATTTATACCGCCGTGATGGTGATTGTCCTTGGTTTCCTGCCTGCCGTGTTATCGGCGGTAATCATCTACGCGGTGTTATACCGCTTCTTCGACAAACCGGCGGTAAATGAAGCGCAGCCGCAATTGCCAGCGGCTAACGAACCGGCCAGCGATTAACGATTGGCAAAAAGGGAACGTGCTATGCAGGGAACAAAGAAACAGCGCGCTACTGTGGGGCAGCGGCGTTGTTGCTGGTCTTGTGCCTGACTGCGCCAGTTTCGGCGCAAAGCTTGTCTGTTACTGCCGCACGCCATACGCAGGAAGCGCAGAATACGATTGTCGTCAATACTGAGATGGTTTCGCTCACGGTCAGCGCTCGTGACGCGGCCGGGCGGTTTGTCGGCGGGTTGGAGCAGGCGGCCTTTGCCGTATACGAGAATGGCGTCAAGCAGGAGGTCAGCTTCTTCAGCGCCGCCGATAGCCCGGCCTCGGTAGGCATTGTCTTTGATGTCTCAGGCTCCATGAACGGCGCGCGTATTGAGCGCGCGCGGCTGGCGCGCGCTTCGTGCAAACGAGCCATCCGGAGGACGAGTATTCGCTGATCGGCTTCAGCGGTCAGGCGCAAGTGTTGTTAGAGCGCACGCACGATGCCGAAGCGTTGCTGCGCGGCCAAACCGCGCTTTACGATGCGATCGCGCTGGGGCTGGAACAGGTGCGGCAAAGCCGTTATGCCAAACGCGCGCTCCTCGTTATCAGCGATGGCGCAGACAATCAGTCGCGGCTCAGCCTTAATGAACTGCGCCGCTTGAGCCAGGAAGCCGGCGTCACGCTTCACGCCATCGTGATCGGCGATTACTTCTCGTTTCGCCAGGGCGGCGTCGCGCTGGGTGAATTGGCGCGGGCTTCGGGCGGCAGCCCGCATATCCCGCTGATGCCGAAGAGATGAGCGTGGCCTTTGAAAGTATCGCCTTGGAATTACGCCAACAGTATGCGCTCGGCTACGTCACAACAGATTTTGTGGCGGATTGGAAATGGCGCAAGCTGCAAGTGAAAATTACGCCGCCCGCCGGTGCGCCACGCTTGCGGGTGCGCCATCGCGCGGGCTATTACGCGCTGCCTGACCAGGTGAAACGCGAATGCGGCCTGGCGGCACTGGGCGTGGGATGAGAAGTTATGCGGGCAATGAGGCTGATTTCGAGGCAAGCGGGGCTACGGTAACAGATAACAGAACTGGCAGAGGCTTTGGTTGCTTTGCTGGTCATTTGACGCGGCGCAGACTGCGCAGCCCGGCATGAAAATACTCGGCCTTGCCATCCGCGCCGAAAACCAGCGCGAAGGTGGTTGTCCCGGCCTTGAAGCGCCCCGCGCCGGTTTTGCTGACGGGCAAAGTTTGCGTCTCGCGTTTAAGCCAAAGCTGGCCGTCGCGTTTCAGCAACTCCGCGCGTTGCGAACCTTGCGCGAAAACACCGCTGCAGCGCTCCATTTCAGCTTCCGTCAACGCCAACGCGGGCGGCGGTTCCGCATTTTTCGTCGCCCGCGGCAACAGCAGTTCCAACGCCTTTTCAGCAGTCTTAGGCAAACTGCCGCCCGTGCGATTGACCAGGATGATGACGGCCACGCGCTGCTCCGGCGCCATTGCGATCAACGAGCCATAGCCGCTGCGCGAACCGCTGTGCTGGAAAACGCGCACGCCACGCTCCACGGCGTTCATCAATCCATAACCATAGTGCGAGGTCGTCCCCGGCACAGCGGCGTGCGGCGCAGCCAATTGTCCGAGCAAGCCGGGCGCGAGCACTTGCTGCCCGTCGAGCTTGCCGTCATTGAGTAACGCAATCACCCAGCGCGACAGATCATTGACGCTGGCAAAGATCGAACCCGCCGGCCAGTTGCCCGCATTGTCGGCAGCGGGGCGAATCACTTTTGCGGGCGTGCCCTCGTGGCCTTGCGCCAACGGCCAGGTCAGCGCCAGCGTCGGACGCAACGTCGTGCGCTGCATGCCCAGCGGCTTGAACAAAGCCTCATTCAATTGATCGGCGTACGCCTTCCCACTCACCTGTTCGATCACGTAACCCGCCACCCAATAGCCGGGGTTGGCATACGAAATGATCTGGCCCGGCGCGGTGAAAAAGTCTGTGTCCTTCAACGCGCGCACGGTCTCGGCCAGCGCCGCGTCATCGTGTTTGCCGTACATCACCGCGCCATCGCTCAACCCTGCCGTATGCGTCAGCAATTGATGGCTGCTGACTTGCGCCAGCTTTGGACTCAAGCCTGCGGCGTATTTGCCGATGGGCTCGTCGAGTTTGAGCTTGCGCGCATTCGCCAATTGCACCAACGCGGCGGCGGTGAACATCTTCGTCGTCGAACCCAGGCGGAAAAGCATCTCAGTCGTGACGGGCGCGCCGGTCTCGACGTTCGATGTGCCGAAGCCTTTGGCGTAAATCAGCCGGTCGCCGCGCACGATGCCAATGGCCGCGCCGGGCGTGTTGGTGGCTTTCAATTCGTCGGCGACGATTTGTTCGAGGGCCGCAAAATCGGGGTGCGTTTGTTGGGCGTGGGCGTGGGGCCAAGTCAGCAATAAGCTGACCAGCAAGCTTGTGAGCAGAAGGCCGTTAGTGGATCGTTGCATCTTCAACCTCGTGGTTTATGCCGTTGGCGGTTCCTCGACGAGCGAAATCGGCGGGAATTCGATGCGGTCGTAAACGTCCTTGAGCCGGAGTTTGCAGTTGATCGAAGCGATGATGATGCTGCCGGTCAGCTTCGCTTCAATCACGCTGACCCAACGTCCGCGCGACTTGCGCGAGAAGTGCTGAATGCGCGGGTATTTTTGCGACACCAACAGATAATCGGTGAGCGATTTGTTGCGCTCATAGCGTTCGAACTTCCCTTCGTGATCGTAGCGGAAGGTGGATTTCGAGAGCACTTCGACGATGACTTTGGGGTTGACGACTACGTCCTGGTAAACATCGTGATAGACCGCCTTGCCGCACACAACCATAGTATCGGGGTAAGCA
>JANOWX010000517.1:0-4679 GCA_031418175.1 Acidobacteriota bacterium
GTCGCGGCTGGCAAAAAGGGCGCCCGCCAGTCTGACGGACACTTCAGCCAACCCTCGGCATCCAGCCTCAGTTTGCTCAGCGCCTCAAACTTGGTTTGCCGCTGCCCGGCGGGCAGCGCGCGGAAACGCACCGTCGCTGGCGTGTCTGGCTTGGTTCCCTTTGGGCGTGACGCCAGCACGATGCAAACGGGCTGTTGCACGCCTTCAAAGATGCGCGTGTTGACTTCGGGTTGGTGGCCTTCGGGCGAACAATCAATCACCCAGATTTCTGCGGCGGTGCGGCGCAGGTAATCGCGCATCCGCTCGAAGCCCGGCCCGTTCAGAAAGCCCGCCACCGTAATGAAGCAGACGATGCCCGTGTTGGCTTGCGGATCGTGATCGAACACCTTCCACGTCGCCCAACGCCAGAAATAAATATAGAGATTACGCAAGTGCTTCGCGTGCATGCCGACGCCCCAAGCAGCGGGCGGCATCCACGCGCTGAGCGGCGCAGGCTCAGGTGAATTCTTGCTGTCCGTCTCAACCCAGCCGCCCAAGCCTTTGGCCTTGTCCTTGTAGGGTGGATTGCCAATCACGACGGTGATTGGCTCGCGTTTCTTGATCTCGTTCGCGTCTTGGCGAGATTTGGCGATGTTTCCCAGAATGCCGGGAATCCATTCTTCCTCAATGTAAGGATTGCCCAGCGTGTCGGTGACGAACATGCGCGGCGGCGGCGGGATGGAACCCGTGAGATCGGCAAGCTCGGCGAGAATGCGCAACTGCGCGACGGCGAACGGCCCAAGCTGCATCTCGAATCCGATCAGCCGCTGCACCGCCGCCTTGATCGCCGCAGGCACTGAGCCGTAGCCCTCGTCTGCTTCAACCGCTTCGGCAATCCGGCGCAACACGCCCAGCAAAAAAGTGCCGGTGCCGACGGCTGGGTCAGCCACCGTGACCGCTGGCGACGCCAATCCCGCGTGCAGCGCGAACCGGCTGCGCAAAGCTTCATCCACCAGCCGCACCATCGCGCCCACAACTTCGGGCGGCGTGTAATACGACCCGGTTTTCTTGCGCAACGCATTGTCATAAACCGCGAGGAAGTCTTCGTAAAAATAGAGCCAGGCGTCGGCTCGCCCCTTGCTGATCGTCGGCCAGTGAACGGCATCGAGCACGCGCGTGAGCGTGCCGAGCGAAGTCTTCAGCGTCGCCTGATTCCGCGCATCGTCGGTGAGCAGGCGCAACGCCGCGCCGATCAGCGAGTGTGTTTGCGTGAGTTGCTGGGCGACCCGCTCAAGCCCCGCGCTGAGCGGAATATCCCTGGCCCGCGCCATCAACAAACCGAAGGTCACGGCCTGCGCGTAACCATCGGCAAACTGTTCAGGCGTGGCTTCCGGGAAAAGCAGCTTCCGCCAATCCGTCGCCAGCGCCGTCAACGCCGGGCTGCCGAGCGCCAATTGCTCCGTTACTTCGTCGCGTAACAGCCGGCACAAACGCGCGCTGACTTCGGCCAGTTGTTTGGCGCTGCTCGGCGGAATGGGTTGCCACTGGAAAAAATTCTCGAATAACGCTTGCAAGCTGGCCGGGGCCGCCAGACTGGCGCCGGAAGTTTCAATGTCCCCCGTGAGCCGGACGATGGCGCCTTCCAACTGGCCGCTGCGCCACAGGCTGAATTCATTGCCGTCGGTGTAGAGCAGATTCGGCAACGACTGCAATTTCTCCCATTGCTGTTTGTCGTGCTTGTCTTTGAATTTGCGCGGGTCAGCCCCTTTGCCGGGGGCTTTGACTTCGATAAAGCCAACCAGAGTTTGGCGAATGGTCACGGCGTAATCAGGGCGCGTTTTCAATTCGCTTAGGGGTGATTCGCCCACCGCGACAAGCTCTTTTCGGGGCAAGCCACAGATTTCAGCGCAGTCGGCAAGCAAGGCTTCAAGCGGCGCGCGTAACTGATCTTCAGGTTCCCCTTTGGCTGCCGGGTTCGTCAGTTTCGCCTTGGCCTCTGCGCCAAACCTCGTGATGGCCGAGTGCAAACTAAGCTTCATCCAAAATCTCCTTTCTTTTCTTGCTGCTGCCGAATGAGCCTGCTCGGTCTTTCCATACCGGCTCCGCTAGTTTGCTGCCGCACCAATCACACGGATTACTGTGCGCAATGCCTCATTTACCGACTTATCATTCTCGAACACGCTAGCAACATCCGGATCAAGCGTCACTCGCACCAATTGCTCAGCCTTCGCCTTAGGGCGGTTGGCATAGCCTGGCCCGCGTTTCAGCAAGCGCATTTTGCTCAGGTCGTAATCCGGTAACAGGTCGTCATCTTCCGTCTTAGCGATATTTTTCCGTTTCATAATGCCTCTTTGCGCGCCGGCCAGCTTCCCGCGCGCTAATGATGTGCGTGACTTCGTCACGTTCCGTGTACGACACCATCAGCACCCGTCCTTCCATCGATTGACCGACGATGAGATAGCGTGGCTCGTCGAATGAATGCTCGTCATCGGCAAAGACCAGAAAGTAGGGGTCTTCAAACACCGTCTCCGCTTCCGTAAATGAGACCTGGTGTTTGCGCAGGTTTTTGGCGGCTTTGTTTTTGTTCCATTTGTACTGCACGCTTGTTCGCCCTCAACAGGACTGGCTTGATTAAACAATGACTGCCGACAAACAACAACTCGAAACACCCGTCGCGGTACCGACCACCCGCTACCCGCTCATCCGCTCCTTCGCCTCCAACTCCTCCGTCACCCGCAACGGCTGCAATGTCGTCCGCACGCAAGCAAACTCGGCTTCCAACTGCGCCAACAACGCGGGCGCATCGGCCATTTCGCCGTGCCGCCCCAAGCGTTCCAAGTCCGCCGCCAACTCGCTCATGACGCGCGCGCCGACGCTGGCGCTGCCGCCGTTCAGGCTGTGGGCGGAGCGGATCAGAGCTTTGGCATCATCGGCGGCAATGGCCGTGCGGACGGCTTCGATGCGCGCCGGGATGTCGTGCAGGAAGAGCGCGACCAATTCGTTGACGAATTGGGAGCCGCTCTCTTCGCACATCTCGCGGACGCGGGCGATCAGGTCGTGATCTACTTGAGCATCGAGGCGGGTGTCAGTGGCGTCGGCGGGCTTGGCGTCAAAATTGGGCATCAGGACTTTGAGGGTAGCGGCAGAGGCTGCACCAGCAGCGGCTTCGCTAGCGGCTTCCAGCGATTTCAGCGCGGGGCGGCCAGTTTCGCGGAAAGGTTCTCTGAAAGATTCGAGGGCGAATTCACGATAGAGTTCGCTGGCGGGCAAGGGCGTGGTGTCGGCTTTGCCGTAGCCATTGGTCGGCACAGCGGTCAGGTAGGGACGGCCCGGCGTAGCGGCGGGGGGCAGCGCGAGTGGGCTGTCGGGTTTGGCTTTGCCATTCAGCGTCAGTTGCGCGCAGCGGGCGAGGACGGCTTGCAACTCTTCGACACGGATCGGTTTGTTGATGAATTCGTCCATGCCGGCGTGGATGGCGGTGGCGCGGTCTTCGTTGATGACGTTGGCGGTGACGCCGACGATGCGCGGGCGATGGTCTTGGGGCCAGCGGCTCAGGATGCGGCGCGTGGCTTCAAGGCCGTCCATTTCGGGCATCTGCAAATCCATCAGCACCACGTCGTAATGCTGGCGTTCGAGCGCGTCGAGCACTTCGAGGCCGTTGGAGGCGAGGCCGACGCGGTAGCCCATTTTTTCGAGCAGACGGATTTCCATCTTCTGGTTGACCACGTTGTCTTCGGCCAGGAGGATGCGCAGCGGGAAGCGTTTGGCGAATTCGCTGGTCAGTTGCGGCAAGGCCGGCGCGGGCGTGGCATCCTTGGGTTCGCCGCCGAAAATCGAATTGATGACGTGATGCAGTTGCGCGGGCTTGAGCGGTTTGTTGACGAAGGCGGCAAAGAGTTCGGGACTGGTAACTTTATCGCGTTTGCCGAGCGGGGCCAGCAACACAATCGGCAACGCGGGGCGAACGAGGCGTAGGTTGCGCGCGAATTCGGTGCTGCTGGCGGCTTCGCCCGCAATGTTCATGCGGCTATCAATGATCGCCAGATCGTAAAAATCGCCGCGCCGCAACCAGCTCAAAACTTCGGTGGTCGAAGCGCTGGCGAAGGGGCGCAGCTTCCAGGTTTGCAATTGCCAGGTCAGCGCCAGACGCACGGCGGCATTCTCATCCACGATCAACACGCGTTTGCCTGCCAGCGCGTCGGACTCAAGTGCGGCTTGACTGCGCTGCACCAGCGCCAGCGATTTGCTTTGCCAGGCGGCGGGCGCGGCTTCGGCGACGAGGGTGAAATGGAAGTTGGAGCCTTCGCCTTCTTCGCTCTCGACCCAGATGTTGCCGCCGAGCAATTCGACCAGGCGTTTGCTGATCGCCAGGCCGAGGCCGGTGCCGCCGTAACGGCGCGTGATCGAGGCGTCCACTTGGCTGAAGGCTTGGAACAGCTTGTCCATCTGTTCTTGCGGGATGCCGATGCCAGTGTCTTTGACCGAAAAACGTATTTCGTATTTGTTCTCGCTGAGCGTTTCGGCGTTGACCGAGACGACGATTTCGCCTTGATGCGTGAACTTGACCGCGTTGCCGATCAGGTTGACCAGGATTTGGCGCAAGCGCGTGCCGTCGGTGATGTAGGTCGTCGGCGTGTAGGGATCGAAGAGCAGCACCAATTCGAGGCCCTTTTCATTGGCTTCGTTGGCGAGCAGTTCGA
>JANOWX010000518.1:0-6258 GCA_031418175.1 Acidobacteriota bacterium
CGCGCGGGCTACTGACACGCCGTCCCACTCGATTTAGCCACTACGCATCATTTAAGTTTTGCAGGAGGAAAGGTATGCCGAAGACTTATCAAACCAGCATTGATCTCGACCCTGAGACGCGCGCGCAAATCGTCGCGCTGCTCAACCAGCAACTGGCTGACACCTTTGACTTGTACAGCCAGACCAAGCAGGCGCATTGGAATGTGAAGGGCGCGCAGTTCTTTCAACTGCACGAACTGTACGACAAACTGGCGGCGGAATTGATTGATCACGTTGACACCATCGCCGAACGCGCCACCGCGTTGGGCGGCACCGCGCTGGGCACGTTGCGAATGGCGGCCAAGGCCACGCGGCTGGGCGATTACCCAGAAGGCGCGGTGGCCAGCCAAGCCACGTTGCAAACGCTGGCGGAACATTTTGCCGCGTTGGCGGCGACAACGCGGGCAGCGATTGATGAAGCGGACAAGCTGGGCGATGCGAACACGGCGGACTTATTCACCGGCGTTTCGCGCGGCCTGGACAAGGCGCTCTGGTTCCTGGAAGCGCACTTGCAAGCGTAACAACACGAGCAACAACGCTGAGAGTTTTGCCGCAGATAAACGCAGGGGAACGCAGATAAAATCAATTGCCTGACCGTCTTGATCCGCGTTTTTCTGCGTCTATCTGCGGCAAAAGCTCTTCGTCTGGTGCTGTTATTGCGGCGAATTTGTCAGGCTTGGGAGGCGTGCGTATACTGCCGCGCATGTTTCCCAAGCTTCTTTTTTTGGCCGCCCTGCTCTTTTCGATTTCGCCTTGGGCTTCGCCGCCGTTGGCGCTGGCGCTCGGCATCGGCTTCGGACTCTTCCTCACCCACCCATTTCCCCAAGAAGCAAAATCGTATTCAAAAACCTTGTTGCAAGTCAGCGTCGTGGGGCTGGGTTTCGGCATGAACTTGCATGAGGTCGTGCGCGCGGGGCGTTCGGGCTTTCTTTACACCGCCATCGGTATCACCGCGACGCTGGCGCTGGGGCTGGCGTTGGGGCGCATGATGAAAGTCGCCGAGACCAATGCGTTGCTGATCGCGGTGGGCACGGCAATCTGCGGCGGCAGCGCGATTGCGGCGGTTGGCCCGGTGATCAAGGCCAAAGACGAAGAGATGTCCATCTCGCTGGGCACGGTGTTTATTTTGAATTCGGTCGCGTTGTTGATCTTTCCGCTGATCGGCGCGGCGGGGGGCTTAAGCCAAACGCAATTTGGTTTGTGGGCGGCGCTGGCGATTCACGACACCAGTTCGGTGGTCGGCGCGGCGGCCAAATATGGCGCACAGGCGCTGGCGGTGGGCACGACGGTCAAGCTGGCGCGTGCGCTGTGGATCGTGCCGTTGACGTTGGGCATCGCCTTCACGCGGCGGCAGCAGGCCAAGCTTCAATGGCCGTGGTTCATTTTGTTTTTTTGTTTGGCGGCGGTGCTGAACACTTACGCCAACGCGGGCGCGCCGCTTTATCATGGGCTGGTGCTGGCGGCGAAGGCTGGTTTGCGCGCGACGTTGTTTTTGATCGGCAGCGGCATTTCTATTGCCACGTTGCGAAAAGTCGGCGCGCGGCCTTTGGTGCTGGGCGTGGTGTTGTGGCTGATTGTCGGCACGCTGTCGCTGGTGTTGATTCGCGGCGGTGTGATTGGGTGGTAACAAACATGACATGCATTCCCGGAACACAACTCGTCCGCGCGATCCCGGCGCCAGTGCGCATCGGTCTGGTGCTGGTGTTGATTGCGCTTTCTTCGGTGGCCTCGTTCCTGTATGTCAATCGCCCGAAACCGGCGGTGTTGACGGACAAGGATACGATCTTGCTGACCGAATTCGAGAACCGCACGGGCGAGGCGGTCTTTGACGGGGCGTTGCGGCAAGGGCTGGTGCTGCAATTGCAACAGTCGCCTTTTCTCGACATCTTCCCCGACGCGCGCATACGGCAAGCGTTGCGGCAGATGAATCGTGCGCCGGATGAACCTGTGATGCGCGAGATCGGGCGTGAGATCGCGCGGCAACAAGGCGTGACCGCGTTCATCACCGCTGCGCTGGCCAAACCCGACCGTTACTATTCGCTCACGCTGGAAGCGCTCGACAGCCGGACGGGCGCGCGCCTCGCGCTGATCCAAACCGAGGCCGAAAGCAGAGATGCGGTGCTGCGGGCCTTGACGCAAGCCGCGGCTGAATTGCGCACCAAGCTGGGCGAAAAACTCATCACCGTCCGCCGTTACGCCGCGCCGCTAGAAGCCTCGACCAGTTCGCTCGAAGCGCTCAAGGCCTACACGCTGGCGTATGAAGCGCAGGAGCGCGGCAAGTATCAAGAAGCCATCCCGCTTTACCAGCGCGTCATTGAATTCGACGCCGATTCCACCATCGCCTACAGCGGGCTGGCGGCGATGTACGGCGAAACACATCAGCCAGCGCTGGCGATCGAGGCGACGACCAAGGCTTACGCCTTACGCGAGCGTGTGGGCGAGTTCGAAAACTTCCGTCTCACGTTTCTGTACCACTCGCTCGTGACGGGCAAACTGGAAAAATGCGTCGAGGTGTTGCAGCAGCAACAGCGCGTCTTCCCGCGCGATTTGAGCGTTTATGACAACCTCGCCAGCACCTACCGCAAACTCGGCCAGTTCGAGTTGGCGGCTGAAGCATTGCGGCGCAAGCCGAATTCAGCGGCGGCGCATTGAAGCCGCGCGCTGTAGCTGATCCACCGACGGCGAGAAAAGATTTCTAAATCGAAACAGGCAAGATTGGCACACTGCTGCAGGCAAGGCATTCACCCTTCTCAATTCCTCGCAGGAAGCGACCTCCTAACCAATGTCTCACTGCAAGTGAATTGAGAAGGGCGAATTGAGAATGGTGAATAATGGCCGCTTCAAGTATCTCCATCTTTGTTGTTCTGATTTAGGTGGTGACGTGTGGCTTACGTTCAATGGGTGCGGCGCAACAGCTTCCAAACCTGCGGACGACCTTCAGTCAGATCAAGGCCTTCGTAACGGGCCGACAACTCGGCGCGATTCAGCAAATGGCCTTGCAGCCAGACTTCGGCGGAGAGGAAGGCGCCGCGTTTCAATTCGCCGGCCAGATCGCTGCGGTTGACCAGCACTTCCAAGTTGAATTGGCCCAGTTCAACCTGCACCCAGACGAGGTCGCTGGTCGTTTGCGGATTTTTCATGTCGCGCCAGGACGTGATCGTGCCGCGCACGACGTAATCGTTCTCGGCGACCAGGCGGCGCGGGTAGCGTTGACTGAGCGGCGCGAAGACAGGTTTTTGGCTGTGCTTGTTCAGCCGCGCGCGATAGGCCAGGCCGGAAACCGTGGCGGTCAACGCGCCGTCGCGGAATTCGCGCGGATTGATCTCGGTCAGGTTTTGCAACTCAAAAACCAATTCGGTTTGCGTGCCCGCGACTTTGCCGCGCATGACCGCTTCGCCTTCCAGCTCGAATTCGACAATCTCCCAAGGGTAGAGCTTGAACAACTGGCGGCCCCGAAAGGCCGGGCGGCAATCGGCGTAAAACAAGCCGTCGTGTGATTCATGCAAGACCGTCCAGACTTCGAGGCCTTCGCCCAAGCGCCAGCAACAGCCGTGCAGCACCACTTGTTCGCGCCGGGCGTGGGTGAGCGCGCCGCGCTGCTGCGCTTCTTCGGCCAGCGCCTGATAGGAAGCGGCGTCACTGACTTTGAATCCGATGGCGTCGAAGGGTTCACCCATAATGCTCGCTTAGGAATTACTCTCTTTACGGTTGGTCTGCCGGTTGGTCTGGTGGTTTAAGGTGAGCGGATTGGGCGGGGCGTATTGGCGCACGCCGCGTATGTTGCGCGCCGGGCCGTGCGTGGGCTGGTTGCCGCTGCGCACCATCTCGGCGAACAAATCTACGTCGTAATCGCACTCGCGCGACATCTCTTCACGAATGGCGTGCAATTCTTCAAGAAAGCGGGGACGTTGGTACATAAATAGTGGTCAGTGGTCAGTGGTCAGTGGTCAGTGGTCAGTGGTCAGTGGTCAGTGGTCAGCATAGAAGATACTGACCACTGACCACTGCTTACAACTCACTGACCAAAAACTCCGGCGTGATGATGCCGGGGACGAAAAAGCCGGCGGATGTGTTAAAGAGCCGAATGCGCGCTTGTTGGTGAACGCTGGCCATGAATCCGAAATTCCAGGTGACCAGATAATCAATCTTGTGAAACGAGGCCAGCGCGACGTGCAGCGCATCGCCCAGGAACTTGCGGCGAAAGATGCCGCGCGCGATGTAACCGTCAGCCAGTATCGCAGCCTCTTCGGTGACTTCCAACTGCGGCAGCGGGCGAATCAGTTTCAAGTAACTGCGCCGGTACGGTTCGCGCGCGCGTTCCAACTCGCGCTCGACCAGCGGCGAGACATAGGCGCGATAGTTTTTCAATTCGTGATCCCACCAGCGCATCGTCAAATCACGCCGGAACGATTCGCCCTTGTCCAAATAGGCGCCGATCACAGACGTTTCGAGATAGATGCTGGGAGCCATATACCGAATGCGGAAGGCGGAAGGCGGAATCAGTCGCGGTTTGAATTCCGCATTCCGCCTTTCGCACTCCGCATTTCCTTCATTGTTTTCCATCCGCCACCGAGATCGCTTTGGTCTGCGGCGTCAGCTTCATCGAATAACGGCGCAGGTCAATCCTGACCAGGAAATGCGACAGGTAATCGCCGCCCAGGATGCCGTGCTGTTCGAAGCCGGACGTTTCGTTGACGGCGGCAAGATCGAGGATCAGGGCGCGTGAATTGTTCTTGCGCAAACCGCTGACGGTCAACGCCGCTAATCCGAGCGCTTCGGCGCCCTCTTCGATACCTGCCGCGCCGATGACGCGGTAGGTTTCACCCACGATCTTCAAGTCTTCGAGTTGATGACGCGCGACGGTGGCCTTTGAAATCACCGTCGTGGTGGCGCCGGTATCAATGATGAAATTGAGCGGGCGCCCCAAGCGCGGCAGCATGGTTTCGGCGCTCGCCAAACCGCCGCTGGTGCTGCGCAGCGGAACTTCGGCGCCCGTGATGGCGGCGGCAAGCGCGGGCACGCCGGGCGCGGTTTCATGAACTGTGGCCGCTGCCGGTTGTTCCGTCTGCGCAACTTGCTCTGGCGGGAAGCGGCGATCCAGGGTCAGTTCGCGCTTCTGGTAATCAATGGTGATGAGGTAATTCGCCAGCATTGACAGGCCGATGTAACCATCCGCGCGTTCGGACGCGGGCGCATCTTCGGCGTGATGCACGGTGCGGATGTAAACCGGAATCGCCTCGATCTTCACGTCGCCGAACTGCATGGAATCGAGCAAGCCGTAAATAATCGGGAAGCTGCCGCTGCCGCCGACCGCGCGCGCCTTGCCGCCGCGTGCCACCGGCTTGATGCCGAGTTTGGCCGCCGCCGCATCCGAAATCACCGAGAGGCTCGCGCCCGTGTCAATCACGAAGCGCAACGGCCCTTTGCCGTTGATCATCACGTTGACGAAAGGGCGATAACGCACCAGATCGAATTTGGTCGCGCCCGCTTCTTTGCCGGCACCGCGGTGAATCTTGGTCGTGCCCAGATAGCGGTAAAAGGCGATCAAGCCGCGAATGCGTTCGCGCCGTTCTATATCATTCTTGGGGGTAACTTCCAGGTAGCGCTGATAGGCGTCCGCCGCTTCGGTGTAAAGTTCCAGCCGCGAACAGGCGCGCGCCAGCGAGACATAATAGTCCGGCTCATTCGGTTCGATGGAAATCGCCTTGCGCAAGCCATCGTAGGCGTTGCGCGCGCGGTTCTCGAAATACTCGATCTCGGCCAAGCCGGCGTAAGCGAGCGCTTCGCGTTCATTCAGCTTGAGCGCGGTGAAGAGGGCTTCGACCGAAGTGCGGAATTCGCCCGAACGCAAGAGCGCCGTGCCGATCAGCGAATGCGCGCGCGCATTGACCGGTTCGCCCGCCAGCACCGCCGTGGCCAGATCGTAGGATTCTTGCAACTTGGATTGTTTGAGCAGCACGAAGCTCAGGCCGAGGCGCGCGGCTTTGTCAGTAGCGTCTTGCGCCAACAACTCACGATAAGACTTTTCGGCAAGGTCGAGACTGCCCTTGCGAATTTCACCTTCCGCGCGTTTGAGCGCCTTGGCGTTTGTTTGCGCCCGCGCGGGCGTCAGCAAGCAGACCGAGGCCAACGCCAAAATGGAGAGCCGGAGAGCAGTTTTCATAAGACACCTCAAGGAAGGATGAAGGCGAAGTGTCAGTAGCCCGACCGTGAGGGAGG
>JANOWX010000519.1:0-2185 GCA_031418175.1 Acidobacteriota bacterium
CTGCCCTACAAACAGGATGTTGAAGCTTGCTTCCCGGTGCGCAAACGCCGTCGCGTCAGGCGCTACACGGCTGACCGCGCCGCCGTAGTATTCAATGATGACGGCGGACAGCGGCGATGGGACGCGATTGGCGTGTTCCACGACGGCGTCTACCGCCGCATCGGGCAGCGTGCGCAGATAGCTCGACTTCCAGTAATTCCGGTTATTCCATGGAAAAGCCGGTCCGAACAATCCCTGGACCCCGGCGTAAGGCATCGGCTGCACGGCGTCCATCAGCGGCGCGCCGAACTCGCGCAGCGGGCGCAGCACACGTTCTCCTTCGGCCAGATCGCCGCAGTAACAAACGGCAATGGCGGCTACCTGATTGCCATCGGGCGTAGTGAGCAGCCCCACGTAAGACGTGAGTTCTTCCGGCGCAGCGGTAATAAAGTCGCGCTGAAAACGGATGACCTCGCGGGCCGCGCTGCGGGGATGGATGATGAGTCCGCCCAGCACCATTGGCACTTCGTGCAGCCGGTATTGAAATGACGTGACCACGCCGAAATTGCCGCCGCCGCCACGGATCGCCCAGAACAAATCCGGGTTGGACTCGGCGCTAGCGTGGCGGAGATCACCATCCGCCGTCACCACATCGGCGGAGAGCAGATTGTCGCAGGTCAGACCGTGCTTACGCACCAGCCAGCCCACGCCGCCGCCCAGCGTGAGTCCCGCGATGCCCGTCTCGCCTACTACGCCGCCCGTGGTAGCGAGTCCGTAAGCCTGCGTTTCGTGATCGAAGTCTTGCCACAGGAGTCCGGGCTGCGCCCACGCCGTGCGCGCCACGGGATCAACGCGGATGCCTTTCATCAGTGACAAATCAATCATCAGCCCGCCCTCACAGATGGCAGTTCCCGCCACGTTATGCCCGCCGCCGCGCACCGACACGAGCAATTCGTGCGCCGCCGCAAAGCGCACCGCCGCGCCCACGTCCGCCGCGCCTGCGCAACGGACAATCAGGGCCGGCCGCTTATCAATCATCGCGTTCCAAATCCGCCGCGCCGCATCATACTCAGCGTCGCCAGCCGTCAAGACCTGGCCACGCATGCGCGAGCGAAGGTCATCTACGGTCGTGCTATCCAACGCGCGTTTCGTCCGCGCTAAAGTCACAACTTCAAGATTCATGGCAATTCTCCTTGGCTATCGTTATGCAATCGAAGCTTGAGCTAACGCCGCCAACCCAATACCAGTTGGCGCATCCGCTTCGCCGCGCATCTGGCGCAGCAGGATTTCATTATCAAAATAGACGCGCTCGCACACGATTTTCCCGGCATTTTCCGCGGAGCCGAACAAGAAGAAACCGGCTACCTCGAAGCTCACACGCTGCCCGCTCCCTGCCAATCCCATGTATTCGCCCAGATGCGTTCCCTTGAGCGTGACTTCGCGGATCGAACAGCCCGGCGTGTCGTACTCGCCCGTCACGATGATCTCAAAATCCGGTAACGCGGCACTGATTGTTTGATAAAAGTCCTTCACACCCGCGATGCCGTTGAACCGCGTGGCTAACGGCGCAACGTCGTAATAGGCCGCGTCGCCCTGCACAAAGGTGTCGTAGACGGCCTCCCAATCCTTGGCGCTTTCGGCCCGAATGTGTTCGTCAATGGTGGCGCGTTGAAGTTGGATGATGTCCTGCATTTTCGTGTCCTCCTCGTGAAAAGTAACGCGGGCTGTCGAGCCTGCGTGGCTGCGGCTAATGGCACGCTCTGTAAGCAACACATATTCGACAGCCTGAGCTACTTTTTCATTGTTTTAAGGTTGTTTGATTGGCGAGTTGTGAAAGGCCACGACCTGCCATTGGCCTTTCTGTTTCACGACCATCGCGGTCGTGCGCGCTCGTCCGCTGAACTCGCCATTTTTGCTGCGGCCTTTCGACACGATGACCAGATTCAACACCGCCGCATTGCCATAGACGTTTATCACCACGTCTTCAAAGTGGTAATCGTCGTTCTTGGCCTGATTGGGATTGGCTCTCATCCCCTCAAGAAAACGCGCCTTGCCGAAGACCGCGCCGTTGCCGTCGCTGATGAGCAACTCTTCGGCGAGCATGCGGGACAGCGCGTCGGCATCACGATTCAGCATCGCCTTTTCGTACTCCGCCGCGCGCTGTTTGATCTCTTGCTCGGCTTTGGTGTCAGCGCCGGATTTCGCC
>JANOWX010000520.1:0-6601 GCA_031418175.1 Acidobacteriota bacterium
GAAGCCTTGAGATAAGCCTGTTGCGTCCAGGTTGTTCCGACGCGAGTAAAGACATAAGCCGCGCCGTTGTTGAGACCGAGGTCGTCGGCAGCCGGATTGACGCCCGAACCGCTGCCGTCTTCAAACGGAGCGCCGACGACAATCGTGTCGCCATCAATCGCAACCGAGCCATTATTCAGAAACACGTTTGTACCAGCCAAAGCGAAGCCGACGGGGCCACCAAAACCGTCAATGGTGCCGGGGTTGCTGGCAAACAGTTTTGCTTCCAGCGCCCACACTCCGCCGACAAAGCGGAAGACATAGATTGCGCCTTGCGATTCGATAGCATTGGTCGGGCCGTCATCGCCCGGCGCTGCGACGACCATCGTGTCGCCTGAAATGGCTATGCCAAAACCGAAGTAGTCGAGATTGTCTGCGGTCGGGGAAGGTTTGAAATAAGCCGGCCCTTGAATCGCGGCCATCGCAGTAACAGCCGTTGGCGCAGTCGTCGCCGGACTGGAAGCAAGTTTGTGACCTGCGGCTTTCATTGTTGCGAGTATGCCTTGCCAGTCCGTCGCGCTCACGCCCGCTGGCGTTTGGTCGGGCGAGGTCAGATGTTGGGTGCGGCCGGCTTTGGCTGGGGCCGCGGCAGTGCTCGGCGTGAAGCGCGTGTGGAGGCCCAAGAGTCCCAACGCGAGACCGAGCAGCAAAGCGAAGCAGGCCAGCCAAGGGGTGCGTAAACGGTGTAAGTGTTTGTGGTATGACATTTCTATTTCCTCCGGGTCAGGCAAGCTCGACAGCGGGACCGAACATTTCATTTGCAGGCCTTGGCGCGTGAAGCCAGCCCTGCCAAGATTGCCAGAAAACATTTCGAACAGCTTCGCAAGAAGAGAAGCCAATCAGGTTGACAACCACGGCGACCGCACGGATTGCGGCACGGCTTGGTGGTTGCTGCGGAAAGCGCCGTTGCCTCTGGCGCTGCAAGCCAAGTTGCGGGGGGAAAGCTGGTTTTTGGCCAACAGGGTTGAAATGGGGAGAAGCTTGAATGCCCAGTGAGATTCAGCCGCAGCACCGCTGACCGGCGCGCGCCCAAATTGCATTCATTGATCCGAAACCGCTCAAGTCATTCGACAGGGAACTCATTCGATGCCTGAGACGAATCGCCGGAAGCCAGCCGGAGCCTGCCGCTGCACATGGCAACCTTGCCTGAGCGGCGTGGGACTTGCCGACAGGTGGTTGCGGGCAGAAAATTTCCAGTCTGGTGTGACGAATGAGTGTCGCCGGAAAACGTTTCGCAATAAATTTTTGGAGGCGTGGCGGCCAAACAGCGGGCGGGGCTGGCAAAATGCTGGCGTCTTTTGTACTGTGTGCCTACTGTTAGGTCGGCGCGTGAGATACCCCACAGACTTCAGTATTGGTTGCAGTACCTGTTCGGAACCGGTCGTTGAAGACTTTCGCGCCACGATCTGGTGCAATCAGCCCTCAAGTTGATTCATCACAAGCCCGATTCGTCCCCAGGCAAGTAAGGAGAATGTTCGTGTGCCTTAAGCAAGTAATTCTTTGTCTGGCGCTGGCGCTAAGTCTGTCGGCGTTGACGGTGGCGCAGGTTCCACCCCATTCGCTGCTGTTGGGTGAGGCTGTCGAAGCGCAACTCAGCGGCAGTGCAGCGCATAATTATCCGCTCAAACTGGCGGCCGGCGAATGCGCGCGCATGGAACTAAAAGCAGACAAGGCCAGACTCAATTTGTCGGTGTTGTCTGAAAAGAATGAACTCATCGCCACGATCAGCGAAGCCGACTCACCCAACCTGAAACGCCTAGACATCGTGGCCGAACGCGCGACGAATTACGTCATCCGCGTCGCTTTGGAATACGACAAAGCTCCCACCGCCAAATATCAACTGACGCTCGTCGAACGGCGCGCAGCCACAGCGCAAGACCGTGAACGCTTCGCCTTGCACATCCTCGACTGGGAAGTCGTCCGCCTTTTTCGCCAGCAGGAAAAATCCGCCTTGCAGCAAGCCATTGATAAAGGCCGTGAGGCGGCGGCGCGCTGGCAGGCGTTGGGTGAACCCGAACATGCGGGACGCATGCTGGATCGCGTTGGACGCAGTTTGTTTTTGCTCAGTCAGCTTCAGGAATCACGCGCCGCTTACGAACAAGCCATCGCCGCGTTTCGGCAAGCGGGTGCGCGGCTGGCTGAAGCCACGAGCCTGAATAATCTGGCGACGCTGAGTTACAACAGCGGCGACTATCAGACCATGCTCTTATCCGGGTTGCGCGCGCAGGCGATCTGGCAGGCCGTGCATGACGAAGCCGGGTTGCGGATGGTGCGCTTTCAGCAGGCCCGGCTGTATGCCTTTCTCGGCGAATGGCAGAAGGCGGAAGACCTCTGTCGGCAGTTACTCCCTGAAACGGGAACCGGTCGGGTGGATGAATGGGATCAGGTTTACCGCGAAGATGTCCTGACAGTGTGGGGGATAGCGGCGTTGGGGCGCGGCGAAGCGCGTCGGGGGCTGAACTATCTCAACGAAGCACTCGTCCTGCTGCGTGAGGCAGACGATGTGATCATCAAGCTGATAATTTTTCAGCAGTTGAGTTTGGCCTGGCAAAAGCTGGGCGATCAGGTGCAGGCGCTCGATTATTTGCAGCAATCACTGGTTGGCAGCAAACGCCTGGGGTTGCGCGAAGGCGAGACCGAGTCGTATTACAAATTGGGGCGGCTCTATGTTGCGTTGGGACGACGCAACGAGGCGCGCGCGGCTTTTTCAGAGGCGGTCAACGCGGGAGCGCATAGTGGCAAGCGCTATCTTTCAATAGCGCTGCTGGGACTCGCACGGTTTCAGCACGAGCAGGGCGAACAGACCGCCGCGTTGGCCAATGTCGAACAAGCGCTGCCCATAATCGAAAGCCTGGGCGCGCAGATTCCGATAGACGCCGTGCGTGCGAGCTTTCAGACGCAGGAACGCGATGCGTATGAGTTGCGCACGGATTTGTTGCTGCATTTGCACGAACGCCAACCGGCGGCAGGCCACGACGCTGCGGCATTGCAATCCAACGAAGCGGCGCGGGCGCGTTCCCTGATGCAATTATTAAGTGAGAAGCACCTGTTGCCGACACCGGCGCTTGATCCTGCGCTGACCGGGCAGGTTGATGAATTGCGCCGCCAGATCGCAGCCCGCACCAGTGAACAGATACGCTTGCGGCAAGGCTCCGCCGCTTCAGTGCGGCTGGCTGAAATCAAAATAGAGGTTGCGTCATTGCTGGCGGAACTGGATCGCTTGTCAATGATGTTGCGCAACCAGCAGCCGCGCGATGCGGCGTTGACGATGCCTGCGCCTTTGAGCTTGCGCGAGATTCAACAAGTCCTCGACTGCGATACGCTCCTGCTGGAATACACGCTGGGCGAAGAGCGCAGCACGCTGTTCGTCGTCACGCCAGATGCCTTGCATACCTTCAGCCTGCCCAGCCGCACCGTGATCGAACCACTCGCGCGGCAGGCGTATGAAGCCTTGTCACGCAGCCAGCAACCCAAAGTCTTCGCCAACCTGACGGCGATGCAAGCGTGGCGACAACGCAACGAACGCGCTTATGCACAAGCCGCCGCGCAACTGAGCAAGCTGATACTGGCTCCGGCGGCTGCGCTGCTGGGCAACAAGCGCCTGCTGATCGTACCGGACGGAGCTTTGCATTACGTGTCGTTTGCGGCCCTGCCTGAGTGCGGAGTGTGGAATGCGGAGTGCGGAGTAAAAGAAAGAGCCAAGACAAAAAATCCGAAAGCAACGCAAACGGCTGTTAAAAATCTCCCCTCCGCATTCCGCACTCCGCACTCCGCACTCGGCACTCCGAATTCCGCACTCGTTGAGAATCACGAAATCGCCGTCCTTCCTTCCGCTTCGACCTTGCTGGCGCAGTGGCGCGAGAACGCGGGACGGGCGCAAGCTCCGAAAATGTTGGCGATGGTGGCTGATCCGGTTTTTCAAGCGAATGACAAGCGGATTGAAAAGACCGGGCCATCACTTGCTGTGACTTTTTCGGATCGGGTGCGCGGGTTTGCCCTCGCCGATGAGTCCGGCGCGCTCAGCATTCCGCGACTGCCAGCCAGCCGCATTGAAGCCGAAGCGATTCTGTCATTGGTTGCGCCGGACGCAAGCAAAGCGGCGCTCGATTTCGACGCGAGCTATCAAACGGTGACGCAAAGCGACCTGAGCCAATACCGGTTTGTGCATTTCGCTACGCATGGCTTGCTGGATGAAACGCATCCCGAACTTTCCGGCTTGCTGTTTTCGCAAGTGGATCGGCAGGGGGCCAAGGTCGAAGGCTATTTCACCACGCTCGATGCGTTTAAGCTCAAGCTCAATGCTGATCTGGTCGTACTGAGCGGCTGTCGCACGGCACTCGGCAAAGAAGTCAAAGGCGAAGGAATGATGGGACTGACGCGCGGGTTTATGTACGCCGGCGCCCGGCGCGTGCTGGCGAGCCTGTGGCAGGTCAATGATGACGCGACAGCGGAACTGATGAAGCGGTTTTATCAAAACATGCTTGGTGAGCAAAAGTTACAACCCGCTGCCGCCTTGCGCGCCGCGCAACTCGAAATTCGGCGCGACCCGCGCTGGCAGTCCCCCTATTACTGGGCCGCGTTTGTTTTGCAAGGCGACTGGTGAGGCGGCCCGCAGCTTTAACTCCCCGCTCAGTCCAACATGAAACAACTTCTTTTCTCCCAGACCAGCTATGACGCGTTGAAAAAAGATTCGACGCTCACGCCCGCGCGCTTTGCCATGCTGCTGGCGGCCTTCGACGCCGAGCCTGAGCGCGCCGCCGCGCAATACGAACAGATGCGCCGCGCGCTGGTGGCGTTTTTTGAATACCGCGAATCGTTGGAACCCGAGCAGGACGCCGATGAAACCTTTGACCGCGCCGCCCGCCGCTTGAGCGAAAGCCAGCAAATCACCTCCGCCAATCCGGCTAACTTTTTTTACGGCATCGCGCGCAACGTCTGGCGCGAACGGCTGGCGGCGCGGCGCATCGCTGTCCCGCTCGACGAAGCGGAGCCTCACACTTGGATCACGCCGCACGCGTTGCTGGAAGAGCGCGAAACGCAGCAGGCGTTAGAAACGCGGCTGCATTGTTTGCGTGAATGCCTGCAAACGCTCGCATTGGATGACCGGGAATTGCTGCTGGCCTACTACCGCGAGCAGGGCCAGGCGAAGATCGAGTTGCGGCGTGAGCTGGCGCGTGAATTAGGCATCGAGGTCAGCGTGCTGCGGCTGCGGCTGTTTCGTTTGCGCGCGAAGCTGGAAGTCAGTGTCAAGCGTTGTCTGTACCGTAAACACACCGGATCAAATGGCGTGCGCCCGGGCGGTGCGCAAAAAAGCTGAAACGTTTTTGCGGCAACGTCATTCGTTGGCGTTTTTGATGTGCAAAAGCAGGCGTAGCACCCAGCTTAGAGTCTGCCAGTGTTGACTGGTGTATGGGAGGTATAAGGTTGGAACAAGAAACCCCACAGCTTGATGACCCACAGCGCGCCACGTTGCTGCGCTATGTGCTGGGCGACCTGCTCGCCGCAGAGCAAGCAGCCTGCGAGATAGATTATTTCAGCAATCCGGCAGTGTTGGAGCAACTGCAAAGTCTGCGTGACGAATTACTTGATGACTATCTGAGCGGCGCGTTGCCGCCGGACGTGCGCGAAAAGCTCGCGGCCCGGCTGACGCGCTCAGCGGTCTGGCGTGAGAAAGTTAGTGCGCTGCGGGCGCTGCGGGCGCTGGCGCAGGAAACGGCGCTGGCCGCCACGCCCTCCAGTGCGGCTCGGCAGAAGTTGGATAAAACAGAAATGACCGCGCCACCCACTTGGCAGACTTGGCAGACTTGGCAGACTTGGCTGACCGGTCGGGTCGCACCACGCGGTTGGGCGGCCCTCACCGTCGGGTTGGTGCTGAGCGGGTTGGCTTGGTGGCTATTCAGCGGGGGAAAACAAGTAGGCGCACCGCAAGTCGCCCTGCTTGTAACGCCAACACCTGACAGACAGGCGGCTGGCGCTGCCCCCGCTGCCCCCCCGTCGTTGCAGCCCACGCCAACGCCAGTCGTAACCGCCCCCAAACAACCGGTCGCGACCTTCGCGCTGGCGCTTGATCTCAGCCGCCAAACGCAGGAGCTTGCCGAATTGGCGCTCGAACCGGGCACGGCTTTGATCGAATTGCAACTCGACCTGGGCCTGGCGACTCGACCAGCGGCTGTCTACCAATATCACGCTGCGCTCTACACCTCCGCCAATGTGCTGGCGTGGCAAGACGCGCGCGTTGCCACGCGCCACATGCAAGGCCGGCGTGTCTTGCTGCTCAAGCTCTCGGCCCGCTTCCTGCCACCAGGGAGTTACGAGTTGCGGTTGCGCGCCGGACAGGGGCCGACGCCGACGGTTGAGGAAGCAACGCTGCCTTTCAAAGTCGTCGCCCGCTAACTCAGCCAAGCTCACGGGCGCGTGTTCGGACGGCTCACGCCAGGAATTTGATCAAAACCTAAACATGCAAAAAGGGCGGGAGATTCCCGCCCTCTGTTTATCTGGTTGGTGCTTACCTGCCTGCCGCCCAGGCTAAATCGAAACAAGCAAGATTGGCACACTCAACCTA
>JANOWX010000521.1:0-10161 GCA_031418175.1 Acidobacteriota bacterium
CCTCCCTCACGGTCGGGCTACTGACACGGCTACTGTGTTGTGTTACTTTTCGCCGCGCCAAACCATGGCAGAAAGGAAGTTCAACGCGATGCCAACCACAAAACGATCCACCGCGCCCAAGCGCAAACCTGAAAGCAACGGCGAAATCACGCCTGAGCAAATTGCGGCGCTGCAAAAACAAATGCTGGCCCGGCGCAGCAACCAGGAACGCTATGCGTTTCTGCAACAGTTGCCCTGGGAGGAGCGCCGCGAAGTCATCAAGTCGCACTTTCGCACCTTGCGCAGCGAGCGTGCGGTGGCGCGCTGGCTGGCGCTTTTCACATCGGCGGATTTGCACACGCTGCTCTGCGACATCATCCCCGACAATCACCCGTACGCGCAGAATGGGGGACGCCAAACATGAAGTTCGCCACTTGCCTGTTCGACACGCAGGTTTACATCGCCTATAGCCACAGCATCGCCAACCTGGAGCCAGGCTGGCTTTCGGCGGTCGTGCTGCAGGAACTGACGGTTGGCTCCAACGGGCGAACCCAGTTGGAAGCCCATCGAGCCACCCTCCGCAATTACCAGCGCCGCGGCAGATTGCTCGTGCCCACGGCGGAAGTCTGGTACTTGGCCGGGCGCATCCTGAACAACTACCTCAGCGATTTGAGCCGCGCCGATCAGCAGCGCCGCCGTCCCAGTTTGGCGCATCACCAGAAACAGAACCTCATCCGCGACGTGTTGATCGCCGTCTCGGCCAAACAGAGCGACGTGACCGTGGTGTCCGACAACGACGATTTCGGCGTCATCCAGCGGTACTACAAATTCAAATATCAGCGCGCCACCGCCGTCCTCGCCTAAGCCAGCCGCGCATTCCACCTGACCGCCTCATTCATCGCCTGCTTCATCGAATGCCCGACCAGCGCCGCTTCGGCGCGTTGGCGAATCTGCGGATCGGTTTCGTCCGGCAGCGTCTTGCCGGTGATCGCCAGCAGCGGGAAACCCGCCAGCAATGACAGCGGCCCCAGCCAGTCGCCGCGTTGCGCCGCGACAAACGGCCCACGGGCGGCGGGCGCGAGTTCGTCCAGGTAAAAGCTCCATTCCCGCACCACGGCGCGCGCGTCGTGGGCGACTTCGTCCAAGCTCAAGCCGTCGTGCCGCACGCAGAGCGCGGCTTCGCGGGCCACGCGCTCCTCGGCGAACCACAGATAGCGGCAATCGAAGCGAATCCAGTCCAGATAGTTGTGCGCGATCTGCTGGCGTAGCGCCGCCGGGTCGAGCAGTTTGCGGCGGCAGTTTTCAAAGGCCGCATCCAGCGCCGCAATTTCAGCGCGCCTGACTGTTTCAACCCCGCCAAACCGCGCGACCACGGCGCTGCGCCCGGCCAGCCGTTCGGCCCACACGCCCAGCTTGCCCGAACAGAGCGCCTCGACCTGCAACACCGCTTCGACTTCGGCGGGCGTGACCGGCGGCAATTCGCGTTGCGCCACTGACTCTTTCATCTTCTCTTGCAAGAGGGTGCGGCGGAAATAAGCCAGCCAATCGTTGGCGCTCAGCCCCCAGGCGGCCAGCCAGGCTTGCGCGTCCTGGGCGCTGACCAACTGGCGCGCGTAGCGGAATTCGTTGGCCGCCGCCTGCACCGCGGCGCTGGCGGGCAGGCAGTTGTTCGCGCTGGCGTATTGCACCGCCGCCAACCCACGCGCGGTCGCGGCGGCAAAGCCTTCCCATTCGCCCCAGGCCTGGGCGGCGGCGCGGATTTCGTCCCAGCCAAAGGCGCGTTCATGAAGGGTAAAAAAGTTTTGCATCATTCGCTCCTCAACACTTTCTGCTGTCATTCATCTGCTAAGGCGTAAGTCGGCGGCGAAAACTATCAAGGCCGAAAAATAAATTCTTCCGACGCTCGTGACGGGCTAAGCAAACCGGAAGTTGTTGGCCGCGCATGAAAAGTTGCGGCGCGCCGGAACTCTCGATACCGCGCACCGAAAGATTTACAGGCAGAATATTTGCGGAGCGTGGTGGTTTGCGCCTGCCGTTTGCGCCTTAACACGGCGAGCGCAATGAGGCGCTCGCAACAACCGGTGCGACAACACAGACCAACGCGGTCTGCGCGGTGGCAGCGGTGCAACACCAAATCATTTGAATCAAAAGGAGAATGAAAATATGCAAAACGATCAAACGACCGTAACAACAACCGACAACGAGATCGAACTCGACGACCTGCTGCTCAGCGAAGCGCAGGAAGCCGACATCAGAGCGGGCTTCGATCTCACCGGCACACCGCAGCCGCCCCGGCCCTGCCTCGGCTGCACTTGGGGGCCGCCGCTGACCAACCACAACGAGACGGTGGCGGAAGACGATGAGATCGAACTCGACGACCTGTTGCTCACCGAAGTGCAGGAAAACGACATCAAGGCTGGTTGCTTAGGCTGTAACTGGGGGCCGCCGATGACCAACCACAACGAGACGGTGGCGGAAGACGATGTGACCGAGGCGGAGGCGCTGGCCGATTTGCCGTTGACCGCCGCGCAAGCCGAAGCGACCAAAGCCGGAGATGGCGGCGGTTTGCTGAGGCACAGTTCCGGTGCCCTCCGCAATGTAACTAGCAGCAATATCTGATGATGAGCGGAAAAAAGGTCGCAGGGAGGATCGGGAACAGCCGGTTTTTCGGGCGGCCTTTTTTTGCGTCCCGGCGCTTCACCGGCTGAGTTCCCGGCGGATGTTACGCCGTCGTCAGATGCGGCTCGCGGTTGACCGCAGCCTGGCTTCATTTCAAGGGTGGTTGCACCGCCGAGTGACGCGGAGCCGGCGCGGCGTTGCGCAGCGTCACCTCTCCCTTGCCGGTGCGGGTTGCCACCGCTTACTTGTCGAGCGAGAGCAGGAAGAGATCGGCTTGATGCGAGGTCTCGGTGAAAAACAGCCGGCGCCTGCCGCCGCTGGGGCGCAGCCGCAAGTTTGCCGCTGTCACTGTGCGGCGCATGCGCGGCGTCGGAATCCAACGCGCGTTTGAACTCTTTGAAGACCGTGCGCAAATCTTCCGCCGAGGGAAAGCGCCGCTCGCGGTCTTTTTCGAGCAAGCGAACGATGATGCGCTCGAATTCCGGGTTCACGTCGGGCCGCAGTTGCGTCAACGGCAAGGGCGTGTGATGGACGACGGCATCCAGAATGGCGGCGGGTTTGTCGCCTTTGAAAGGCGCGCTGCCGGTCAACAACTCATACAGCACGACGCCCAGACTGAACAGATCGCTGCGCCCATCCACCTCGCGCCCCTGCGCCTGTTCGGGCGACATATAGCGCAGCGTGCCCAGCACCGTGCCCGGATTGGTGGCGGCCGCATCGCTGTTTGCTCCCAGCGTCTCGGCCAGCGAGAGCTGGGGTTCCGTCAATTTCGCCAGTCCGAAATCGAGCACCTTGACGTAATCGTCGCGGCGCAGCATCAGGTTTTCAGGCTTGATGTCGCGGTGGGTGATGCCGGCGGCGTGCGCGGCGGAAATTTGCAGCGCGATTTCGATCACATCTTTCGCGTCCAGCGGTTCCTGCTGCGCCGCCTGAATTTTTTCGCGCAGCGTCTGGCCGTCCACATGCTCCATCGCAATGAAGTGCGTGCCGTCCAGTTGGCCGATGTCATAAACGGTGACGATGTTCGGATGATTGAGCGCCGAAACGGCGCGGGCTTCGCGGGCAAAGCGTTCGACGCGCCCGGTGTCCGCCACAAATTGTGGCGGCAGGATTTTCAACGCCAACTGGCGCCGCATGCGTTCATCGCGCGCCAGATAAACTTCGCCCATGCCGCCTATGCCTAACACCGAGAGCAGACTGTAAGGGCCTAACGTCGAACCGGCTAATGAGGCATGCGGTTGGGCGGCCAGTTCGCGCACGGCGGTTTCCAGCGCCGGGGTCGAGAGGAACTCCGCCTCGGCTTCCTGATGTGCGACGAGCAGCGAGGCCACTTCACGGCGCAACGCTTCATTGCCGGCGCAAGCTTCGGCTAAAAAAGCCGGGCGTTCGGTCTCAGGCTGTTCCAACGCCTTGGCCAGCAATTGATCTATTTGTGTCCACTGGTCAGGTGTCATTGCTCGTCCTATTCAGTTCGCGGTAAAGCCAGGCTTTGGCTCTGCCCCATTCGCGGATGACAGTGTTTTCAGAAATGCCCAGGACTTCGGCAATCTCTTTGTTTTCGAGACCGCCGAAATAGCGCAACTCGACGATGCGGCTTTTGCGCTCGTCCACCTCGGCCAAGCCGCGCAACGCATCATCGAGCGCCATCAAATCTGCCGGGCGTTCATTTTTCAGTCCTTCAGCTTGTTGCAAAGAAACCTGCTGAACGCTCTTGCCCGAGACGCGCTGACGGCGGCGCGCCAGATCAACCAGAATGCGCCGCATCAACTGCGCCGAGACACCAAAGAAATGCGCGCGGTTTTTCCACTCGACGTTTTGCCACTCAATCAAACGGATGTAGGCCTCATTGACCAGCGCCGTCGGTTGCAACGGATGGCCGGCGCGTTCTCTGGCCATGTATTGCCGCGCCAACCGGTGCAATTCGGCCTGCACCAGCGGGATCAATTGTTCGAGCGCCGCCGCGTCGCCGTGGTTCCAGGCGACGAGCAATTGCGTCACGTCTTGGGAGGTTTGTGTAGCCATCAAGTTCTTCGCGGGCGGGTTGCGCCAAGTCGGGGTGGGAAAATCACCACAGCGCGCCATTTCAAGCGATGCCTGGCCTGGCTGCCGCGCCAAGCAACGCGGTTTTGCCGCCCGGAAATATTTTTCTTCCTGTAAATAATTCGGTTGTTTAATCTGGAAGCAGCCTACGCGCGCGACCGTCAATCCTTGCAGAGGTGAACTACTAACCGGAGAGCCGGATGCGGGAAATCCGCCCGTCCGGTTCGGAGGGAGGGGGAACCGAATTCAATCGGTTCCTCCTCCCCCTATCCAGGCACAGCCCCGAATTATTTACAGGAAGAAAAATTCTGTGAGCGGATGATAGCTGGCGGCAATTTTTTTCGCCTTAACCAGTGCTGAACAAATCAGCCGCGCGCCAGCAAGCGCGCGGCAACGCAACAACGTGTCAAACAAGGAGAATCATCATGTTCAAACAATCGCTTTCATCCACTTGGTCAATGAAATTCGCCGCGCTCGTGTTGCTCGCCTTGAGCAGCCTGCCGCTCGCGGCGCACGCGCAAACCAATGAGTTCGCCACCGCACGGCAAGCCGCCGCGCCCAAGCTGGACGGCGTCGTCATTCTTTCCACGTCCGTGCCTGTCGGGGTGGCGAGCGGACAAACGATACGTTTAAGAATCGCCACCACCAACAACCAAGGAAAGGCGCTTGACGTTATGCCGCTGCACGTGATCGTCCGTTTGCGCTCGGCGGCGGGCGCCGTGCTTGCGCAAGCGGACGCTCCCGCCGCCAACGAAGGCGGTCTGCAAGCGTTTGCTTTCAACCGCGAAGCGTTGTCGCTGGCGGGCGAGCCGGGCACGGGGTACTTGTCGGTGCTGGTGGAAGTCGAACAACTCTGCCGCGTGAACAAGATCGAGTCGCTGACGATCAAACAACAGGCGACTGAAAATTTCCCCGGCATGCTGGACATCACTTCCAATGACACCAGCCGTGTGCTCATCGGCTTGCTGTTGCCCGCCGTGCAAAAAGTGCGCGAGGCTGCCGCGCGGTAGCCCATCCCCACAACTACGCGCACGACGCGGATGCCGGGCAAGCGGGCCGTTCAAGAGTTTTGAATTGCAGGAAGAACGAATCGAAAACGGCGTGCGGCGGCGTGCTTACAAAGCGGTCTTCGGCGAGTTCGCGCTGCGCTGCCTCTTTACAATGGCCGCCGACGGCAAGCTCGCGGGCCTGAGTTTGCGCCCGCTGAACTAAAGTAACCGGGCGACGGCGCACAGAAACATCGGGGACTGGGAAACGAAGTGCTTGCGCTTATTTTTCCTGTCCCCGTTTTATGTTTGCCCGGCCTTTCCATTTTATTTTTGCAGCGATGATAGTTTTTGCCGCCCACTTGCGCCTTCACAGATGAGCGCCTGGTGCGACGCACGAAAAGCGCGAGTCTTTCAAACCGTGGTAACCGGAGGAACGATGAACTTTGCATTGACGATTTTGACGTTGGGCGTATGGTTTTTGATGGCGCAAAAGCTGCCGACCTGGAACTGGTTCGTGAAAGTGAAAAGCTGGTTTCCCGCACCGCTGACTTATCTGTGGGATGCTTGGGCGGGTTGCATGTTTTGCGGCGGATTCTGGCTTGCGCTGTTGCTGAAAGCGGTGACGGGACTGGCGACAGTTTCTGAATTGAATCAGTTGCATCCGCTGTTGGGCTTCCCACTGGATGCGCTGGCGACGACGACGCTGGGTTCGTTGACGATGAACCTGACCGGGCCGCTGAACCTATTGTTGACCGCCGCGCGTGCCAAGCAGGAAGCCGAAAACCGCAAGCTGGCGAATCAGCCAGCCGCAACGGCAGCGGCTATATCGGTGGTGTCTTAACGCAGCCGCTAATTATTTTCGTGAAAATGATAGTTTTCGCTACGTGCTTCCGCCTTAGTCAGTGAGCGGGAATGCTCCCGCAGTAAATAATCAGAATCATGAATTTTCAAAAGGAGATCGAAATGGAACAGCAGGAAATTACCGCGATTGAAACCACGCAGGCGGAAATTGAAGAAGACTTTTTTCAATTCGCCGACCTCGACCTGACCGACGAACAACTGGCCGAAATCAAAGGCGGCCCGTGGGGCTGTAGCTGGTGTGGCCACACTGTCGGGAACCACAACGAGACGACCGCCCGCGATGAGACGGAGGAAGACGCCGAAGAAGACTTCTTCCAGTTCGCCGACTTGAGCCTGACCGATGAACAACTGGCCGAAATCAAAGGCGGCCCATGGGTCTGTAGCTGGTGTGGCTACACTGGCGGGAACCACAACGAGACGACGGCGGATGACGAGGAAGCCGAGAGCGAATCGCTCGACGACCTGTCAGTGGAAGACGATGAGCAGGTTAAAGGCGGGCCGAGTGGTGGGATAACGAAGTTGGGCAGCAAACTCCTCACCCTATAAGGAGACGAAGGCAGAAGACGATGAATAAGCCTTTACACAACGCGACGAGCGTGCAGACGCCAGCCCCTGAAGAATTGTTGGCCCGGCTTCATTTCCGCGCCAACCGGTTGCGCGAACTGGGGCGTTATGCGGAAGCAGAAGCGTGCTTTCGCCGGGCGTTGAAACTGGCCGAACGGTTGTTTGCAGAGGACGACGTTCGGCTGGTTCCGTTGCTGAACAACTTCGCCGTGCTGGGCAAATACAGCGGCAATTTCGACGAAGCCGAAGCTTGTTACCAACGCGCGCTGACGATTGCCGAAACGCATCTGGGCACGCAGCACGCCGAAATCGCCACGCTCTATCACAATCTGGGCGGACTGGCGCACGCGCGCGGCGATTACGAAAAAGGCGAACCGTTGGCGCGGCGAGCGGTTGAAATCCGCGAACGTTTGCTGGGCGCGCAACATCCGCACACGCTGGCTGATCGCGTAGCGTGGGCGGGCTTGTTGGACGGGCTGAAACGCTACGATGAATCGGAGCCGATCTATCGTCAGGCGCTGGCGTTTTATGAAGCGCAAGCCGATGAGTATGAAATCGCTGTTACGCTGAACAATCTGGCGGCGCTTTGTCAGGCTACGAACCGGTTGGACGAAGCCGAAACCTATTACCGCCGGGCGCTGGCGCTGAAAGAAAAGCTGCTCGGCGCTGAGCATCCTGACCTAGCCGTGACGCTGAACAACCTGGGCTTGCTGCTGAAAAAACAGGGCAAGCTGACCGCAGCCGCTGAATGCTATCAACGCGCGCTGGCGATTTTTGAAGCTGTGCTGTTGCCGGACCATCCCAAACTGCTGACCACTCGCGCGAATCTTGAAAAGCTGCGGCCAAAGCTCGCTGCCATTTTATTTTCAAAGTGATGATAGTTTTCGCCGACCGCTTACGCCTTAGCCGGTGAGCACGAAACGCTCGCGCTCAAACAATGACCGAAACCTAAAACCATTAACTTTGGAGAAAACAATGAACACAGAAATGAAAGAGACCGACAGCGACCAGAGCAACCACGCCGACCAACCGGTTGACACACTCAAGGCCGACCAACTGACCGATCTGCCGGTTACTACGGAGCAGGAAACTCAAGTGGCGGGCGGACGTCACGTTAACGTCTTTAGGGGAACAACCGACTTCATTCTCAACCACAACGAGACGACGACGGAAGACGATGTGACCGAGGCTGAGTCGCTGACCGATTTGCCGTTGACCGCCGCGCAAGCCGACGCGACCAAAGCTGGCAGCAGGAGGGACATTAACGATATATTTGTGTTTCGGTCGCCGACCAATCCGTAAAGTGGCAAAGACCGGGAACCGGGCCTACAAGATGGCCTGCGTAGTTCAATGGACGCAGGCCATTTTCCTATGTTGTGTGGGGATTTTGAGCGCCGACCCTCATTCAAGAGTCAGCAACTTGATGTCCGAGTCATCGGTCACGACGCTGAAATAGAGGCGGCGGCGGTCGGCGGAAATGGAGGCCCCGCGTATTTCGTGCTGCGGCATCTCCCACAGTTTACGCGCGGTTTTGCTTTGGCTATCGAGCAAATAGAGTTTGCTGCCATCCACGCAGAGCAGGTGGCGGTTGTCGCTCAGCCAATACTGGCGCTGGCCTACCTCGGCGATCTTTTCAAACTGCTGCGTGGCCAGCGAATAAACGTAGGAGCCGGGCGATTCGCCGTTGCGATTGCTCGCCCAGCCGGCCAGCTTCCGCGCATCGGGCGACCACGACCAGCCGATAAACCATTCCTCTTCCGGCCATTCCGCTTTTGATTTGATAAAAGGTAGCGCCAGCGGTTGCTGTTCCTGCCAGGGTTTGTTGGCGTCCAAAAGATAAGTGCTGCCCGCCGCGATGCAGTATGAAATCCAAAGGCCATCCGGCGAAAGGACTGGATAGACCAGGCTCCGGTCATTGTTATAACTGATTTGCCGCCGCCCGCTGCCGTCCGCGTTCATGCTCCAGATTTCAAAGCGCCCGCTGGCTTTGGAATAGTAAAGCAGCCGTTTGCCGTCCGGCGTCCAACGCGGCAAGCGGTCTTCAGCGCCGTCGTTGGTCAGTTGGCTCTGCGCCGTGCCGTCCGTTTTGATGACAAAGATGTCTTCGTTCGTCTCGCCGCGCGAGTAATAGGTCAGCCATTGGCCGTCGGGCGAAACGTCGGGGGCGCTGCTGCGCTTGGTGCCTTCGATGAAAGGACGCGGCTCACCGATGATGGTCAAGCGCTGCGGATCGAAGTCGGCGGCGTAGATGTTTTCGCGCAGCCGTTTTTCCACGTAGATCAACCGTCGCCCATCGCGCGCCAGATTCAACTGCCAGCTTTGCGCCAAAGGGCCGATGATCGGTTCCGGCGGGCCGGTCGCTTTGCCTGTAGCTTCGTCCACGGGCACACGCCACAAACTCGGCGCGCCTTTGCGGTTGCTGATGAAATAAAGGAAGCGGCCATCCGGCGACCAGACCGGATTCCAATCCACATCAGGATCGTTGGTCACGCGCACCGCATCGTCCCCTTGTGGCGAAACCGTCCAGAGGTCGCGTTGCGCCTTGCCGTCTTTGGCCCAATACGCAATGCGTTTTCCGCTGGGTGACCAACGCGGTTGCACGACATCGGGGCCTGTTTCAATTTCGCGCCGTTGCCCGCTGGCAACATTCACGGCATAAAGCTTGGCATTGGCGCCGCGCGAAAACGGATCAGGAACGAACATCGAGCTAAAGATGATCTCTTTGCCATCGGGCGACCAATCGGGGTAATGGCCCAACTCGGCCAGCTTGCGAACCGCTTCGCCGGACGCGCCCATGATGAAAATCCCGCCGCCCTGACGTTCCGAGCGAAACGCGATCAAGTCGCCATTGGGCGCATAAGCGGGCTGCGTATCATCGAAGGGCGAATCTGCGGTCAAATTCAAGGTATTGGTGCCGCTCAACCGCTGCTGATAAATGTCCAAGTTGTCTTTGTTGGGGCGCGCGTATACGAATTCTTTGCTGTCAGGCGAGAAGGCTGGGAAGAGTTCGGCCCCGGTAAAGCCGGTCAATTGCGTGGCGGTCGCGCGGCCCCAGGCCAACGGTTCCGGCGGTTTGTCTGCGACCAGCCAACGCCAACCCAAGCCTGCG
>JANOWX010000522.1:0-3375 GCA_031418175.1 Acidobacteriota bacterium
GGGGGTGAGTACAGATTTTATTTGGTTGCCTCAGTAGTTTTTGCTGCGCGCAGCGTCCTCTGTTGGTGGAAGCAATTTCGGCATTACGGCCGCCGCTGGAATCGCTGTCAGAAATGTTGGGCGTGTCGGCTGCGCTTGGGCCTACCCCAACCGCCCGGAGTGTCTGTCACCAAAAAGAATTGTAGATACGAGAAAAAATCGCGCGCGGTTGGCAGTTTTCAGCCCTGCTTCTCGCTTTATTACATGACGAAAAGTAGATGGCAGCTTCAAAGAGCAAGCTGAGACGCACCGAAGCTGCCGCATCCACTCATTCAAGTTGAGCGCTCAACCCGCGTGTCCGCAGTTCGGCAGCACGCGGAGAGGGCGCAATGTGTCTTTCGCTTGCACGCAGGTGCGCAAAAAAGGAGAGTCGTGATGTTCAGAAAATTATTCAAAACCGTTGCTTTGTCATTGGCCGCGCTGCTGCTTCTAGCGGCAATCAGCCGGGCGCAAACCACCACTATCCCGCTCGGCACTTACACGGGCGTGGCGTTCGAGAATTTCACCGTCAACAATCTGCTTGTCAGTGCTGGGGAATATCAGATCACGTTTCAGGCGGGCGGGAATTTCCAAGTGGGTTCAGGCGGTATTATCCAGCTCAGCGGAAACTACACTGCCACGCCGGAGCGGGTTGAATTCACGACCGGTGAATGTGCCGGATCAGGCGTCTATCAATGGCGCTTGCAGGGCAATAAACTCAGTCTCACGCCCGTTGCAACTCAACCGGATAGCTGCACTGTGCGGGCGGCCTATCTGACGCCGGGGACGTATTTCAAGGATGATCCGGCGGCAAGCCACTGGAAGCCGCTCGGCCCGGCTGGCGGCCAGATTACGGCGTTACTGTTGCACGAAGGTAAAGCCTTCGCTGGCGGTAACTCCGCCAGTGTCAGTGGCGGCGTCTTTGTCTCAGCCGATAACGGACAGAACTGGCTACCTACGTTGGGTACAAAAGGGAGGGCTGTCCTCGCGCTGGCAGCCTTCAATGGCAATCTGTTTGCGGGAACGGGCGGTGGGATCATGATCTCGACCGACGGCGGGCAAACGTGGGTGCTTTATGAGGGCGCAAATCTGAACGGTTATCCCGGCAGCATCGGGCGGAGTGTCCCTGATTTCGTGGAAAGCAATGGGAGGCTCTATGCCGCCACGTTCGGCAGGGGCGTCTACCGCATGGCCGACAGCCCCTACCGCTGGGAGAAAGTTGATCGAGCGGGCTTGGTTCAAAATGTGTACACGTTGGCGACCATCGGCCAAAACCTGTTTGCCGGAACGGATTTCGGCGGGGTTTTCATTTCAACCGATGGCGGCACCAATTGGACGGCGGTCAACAATGGATTGCCGTTCCTGCGCATTCGCGCGCTGGCCGTCATTGGCAACACGCTGTACGCGGCGACCGCCTTCGGTTCGCCCACCACTACGCCGAACGAGGTCTTTGTGTCGGAAAACAACGGGCAGAATTGGCAACGCCTGGGCAACGGTTTGGCGGCGAGTCTGCCGCCCAATGCCACGAACGCGATTTTTGATTTGGCGGTGAACAGCGGCAAACTCTTTGCCGCGAGTTCCAGCGGCGTGTTGGTTTACGAAGGCGGCAACTGGCGCGTTGTGCAGCGCGGTTCATCCTCGTCCGGCTTCCTTTCGGTAACGAGCAGCGGCAATCAATTGTTGGCTGGCGACGCGTTCGAGGGTGTCACGCGTTCGCTGGATGGCGGCGCGACCTGGGCGGCGGCCAACAGCGGGTTGAATCTGAGGGCGGCCAATGCTGTTTTGAAAGCCAGCGGAGTGCTTTACGCCGGTATGGACGATGGCGCATTTATCTCGCGCGATGAAGGGCAAACCTGGACGCGCTCCAACCCGGCCTTTGTCCGCACCCTCAACTTCCTGGCCTTTGACGGCAGGGTGTATGCGGGCACCAGCGGCGGCGTTTATGTCACCGCCGATCAGGGGCAAACGTGGACGCGCGTCAGCGGCGGGCTGGCGGCAGGCAATGTGGTGCGGTTGATCGCGGTGAACAACGTGCTTTACGCGGCGGTCGCTGTCAACGGTGTCTTCCGTTCCGCCGATGGCGGGCAGAATTGGGTGGCGGTCAACACTGGTTTGCCGAATTTGCAGGTGATTGACCTCGCGGCGTTGGGGCCAAATCTGTTTATCTCTGTCTTCGCCACCAATGCCGCAGGCTTTTTTATCCCAAGCGTTTTTCGCTCCGGCAATGAAGGGCAGAGTTGGACAGCAATAAACAACGGATTGCCCAACCCCGGCATTGTGCTCGCCTTAACAGCGGCAGGCGGCACTTTGCTGGCGGGCACGTTTCCCAACGGGGTTTACCGTTCCACCGACAACGGCCAGACCTGGACGGCAACCAGAGGTTACCCTGCCCCGTTTGTTCAACAGCTTTACGTTAGCGGTAGCAATGTCTATGCCAGCGGTTCCTCCGGCGACGGGGTAGCGCGTTCGACCGACAACGGCCTGAGTTGGGAACCGGTCAACGCCGGGTTTGATCCGCGAACTTGCACCGGCTTCTTTGTGGATGGTGCGGCGCTGTATGCCGCGACGCCCAATGGCGTTTATGTCAGCCGCAGCCTGGTCAACCGCAACGCGACGGTCTCGGCGGCCAGCTTCTCGGCGGGCGCGATTGCCGAGAAAGCCATTGTCGCGGCCTTCGGCGCGGCGCTGGCGACGAACACGGCGGCGGCGAGTGGCTTGCCGCTGCCGACCGAACTGGCAGGCACGACCGTCAAAGTCCGCGATAGCCTGGGCGTCGAACGGCTGGCCCCACTCTTTTTCGTTTCGGCGGGCCAGATCAACTACCAGATTCCGGCGGGCACCGCGACCGGGCCGGCCACTGTGACCATCAGCAACGGCGACGGGATTGGCGCAACCGGCACCATCGAAGTGCAAGCCGCTGCGCCTGCCATCTTCACCCTCAACGCCAGCGGCACGGGCGCCGCCGCCGCCGTGGACGCCATCACCGGCGCAGCAGGCCCCTTCAACGCTACGCTCGCCAACGGGCAGCCCAACATCATTGCGGTCTTCGGCAGCGGCTTGGGCGGTGACGCGACGGATGTTGACGGCAACGTCAATGCCAGCGTGACGGCGCGCATTGACGGCGCGGCGGTGACTTTGCAATACGCCGGACGCGCAACGGGTCTCGCCGGTTTGAACCAATTCAACGTCGTCTTGCCTGCAGGTATTGCAGCGGGGACGCACACGCTCACGTTCGCGCGTGGCGGCGTGACGAGCAACAGCGTGACGATTGCGATTCGATAAGCAAATGGTGGTTAGGACTTACGCAAAGTGTGGTGCGGGTTCTTTACCCGCACCCGGTTCGCGTGTGGTTGGCGG
>JANOWX010000523.1:0-7193 GCA_031418175.1 Acidobacteriota bacterium
TGGTTGCGCAGCAGCGTCGGCTTGAGCAGGTTGCTGCGATTGGCGAAGAAGCCGCGCGCGTTCAGTACGGTGTTGCGATGAAACTCCCATGCCGTGCCGTGAAACTGATTCGTGCCGCTGCGCAAGCTGGCGTTGATCGTCGCGCCGCCGCTGCGTCCGAACTCGGCGCTGTAGTTATTGGTCTCGACTTTGAATTCGGCCACGGCGTCGGGCGAGAGTTGCACGACCTGACTCGAAAAACCCTGATTGCTGGTGCCATAAGCGTTGTTGTCCACGCCGTCGAGCAGGAAGTTGTTGTAAGTGCCGCGCAGCCCGTTGACGTTGAAGGTCGCGTCGCGTTTGCTGGCGATGCTGTTCTGATTCATGTTCGATTCGCGCACGCCCGGCACGAGCAAGGCGAGATCGGCGTAAGAGCGCCCGTTGAGCGGCAGGTTGACGATCTGCTGGCGACTGATGACCTGGCCGCGCACGCTCGATTCGGTTTCGAGCAACTGCGCCGCCGCCGTGACGGTGACCGTCTCAGTCACTGAGCCGGGTTGCATCGCCAAGTCTACGCGTTGGCGCGCATTGACCGTGACCTCGATGCTTTCGGCGACGGCGGTCGAAAAGCCCTGCTTCTCCGCGCTCACTTTGTAACTGCCGATCTTGACGTTGAGAAATTGATAGTTGCCATTCTCATCGGTCTGCGCGTTGGCGGTAATGCCAGTGGCAGTGTTCGTCAACGTGACCTTGACGCTGGGCAAGACTGCGCCGCTGGAATCGCGCAGGGTGCCGAGCACGGTGGCGGTATCGAATTGGGCAAACGCCGCGATGCTGGTCAGGCTCAGACAGAGGGTCAGCCAGCACAGGCGCAACGCGGAGTTCCGCAGGAATTGGGGACTATGCATATTTCCTCCTTGGGAATTTCCATTGGTGTTTGTTGATGGAAGACGGCGGGGCATTGCGCCGGGCCGTGTTTTCTTGAATGGCAAAGCTAGCAGCCAGTTGTATGTCCGACAAGCTGCCAGCTTGTCGGAGTCTCGGCTGGTGAACAATGGGTTTTACGACCAAGTGTCCGACAAGCTGGCAGCTTGTCGGACAGCGGGCGCACTGAAAACCTCAAGGCTGCCCGTTAGCAATCGGATTGGCCGACGGCGCCTGCCGCCAGCCCGGTGTGATGCCTGCTTCGTTGGCAGCCTGAGCATACGCCGTGCTCCAAGCGCTCCAACCATCCGAATAATTGCGAATGTTGCCGTAGCCTAGCAGATAGGCATAGAGGAACGTCAAGCTGGATCGCCAGCCGCTGCCGCAATAAAAAATTACTTCGTGCGCGAATGTCTCCCCGCCGGCCGCCGGTTTTATGCCCGCTTGCGCCCAGAGCGCTGCGACTTCGCTGAAGCTGCGCAAGGTGCCGTCGGGGTCTTGATACAACTGCGCCTGGTCGTCGGCGTCGCCGATGTGCAACGCGCCGGGAATGCGTCCGCGTATGGCCAGGTAGTCATACCCGCTGACAGCGCCGCGATATTCGGCCAGGCTGCGCGCATCCGCCAGCCAGACGCTGCCGCTCTCGAACCGCGCGCGCACATATTCCGTCGTCGCCAGCCATTCAGCGCGTGGCTGAGCAGAGAAGGGAACTGCTTGCGGTTGGCGAACGTCTGTCCCACTCGCATAACCCGCCGCCTGCCACGCGCTGTAACCGCCGTTAAAGATGCGCACGTCCTTGACGCCCGCGTAATTCAGTACCCACCAGACGCGCGCCGCCGCGATGGTCTGCTGGCTATACACGATCACCGTTGTTTCCGGCGTGATGCCATAACGCCCGATCACCTGCTGCAATTCGGCCAACGGTTTCAAATGCCAGCGTGGATAGCCGTTCTCGAATTCGTCCGTATCCAAATGCAGCGCGCCCGGCACGTGGCCCCGGTTGTAATCCTTGGCGGCGGACAGCACGCCCCAACTCGTTTCGAGCACGACAGCGTGGTTGTTGTTGTAGGTTGGGGGGCGCGGCGCGTTTGTGCCGGGCGTGTGAAAGTCTTGCACGGCCTTGACCCAGGCGGCTGAGACGATGGTTGCGTAACGCGGCGCGGACTTGAGCGGAAACGCCGCCGCGTCCGCGTTGCTCCATTCATTCACCCCGCCGTCGTAAAGGGCCACGCGCGGATAGCCCAACAGCCGCAGCGCGAAATAACCGAAGCCCGCGCGCGTGCCCGCATTGGAATAAAGCGCGACCTCCTTGTCGGGTGTTACGCCGCGCGCCGCCCACAAGGCTTTCAATTCAGCGGCCGGACGCAGCGTGCCGTCCGTTGCCAGATTCCATTCCCACGGCAGGTGCACAGCGCCCGCGATGTGGCCTCCTCTTATTTTTTGGGCCCGTGGTTGATTCAGTGCGGGCCAGCCGAGGAACTCTTCATCCGAACGCGCGTCCACCAAAACAAAGCCGGGCAACACGAAATCACGCTGGCCGAGGCGCTGGCGGATTTGTTGTTGGGTGAGCGCGGTCTTCTTGTCAGGCGCGGCGTCAAAGGCGATGTGGCCGCTGGTCGTGGGATAGGTCGTCGTGCGTTGCCCGGCGGCCAGCCACTGCGGCCAGCCGCCGTCTAGCAAGGCGACTTGCGCGCAGCCCAGCGATTCGAGCGCCCAGAACACATAACCCGCCGCGCCTTGCGACCGTTGCGGATCGTCGTAAACGATGATGTTGGCCGTGCGCGTGATGCCCAACTGGCTCAGTTGCAGCGCCCATTCGGCAGCGGGCTTGCGCCGTTGCGTGGCGGCGTCGCGCAATTCCGCCACCGGCCACGAACGCGCGCCGGGCACATGGCCGACGGCGTATTCCGCCGCCGGCCGCGCGTCAATGATGCGTAGCCATGGTTCGTCAAGCCGGCGTGCCAACTCGGCGGGCGACGTGAGCAAGCGTGTGTTTGGATGGACGGGCGGTGTGCGGCAAGCGGCGGTCAATGCGGCAGTCAATAAGGTCAGGGCCGTTGCCAGCCAAAGCCGGGCCTGCGTGGCTTTCATGCGTGTGGTCAAAGCTGATCCGGGTCGTGACCCAATTGCCGCAGCATTTCGGCCAGGCGCTCGGCGCGTTGGTGCTCCTGCTCGGCGTGTTGTATGGCCTGCTCGGCGCGCTGTCGTTCATAGCAAATATCTCCGATCTCTTCGCTGGGCAGGTCATACATGGTCGGCAAGGATTCACGATTCGCGACGGGACGCAGCACAATTTGAGGCGTTGGTTGAAATCCAGATTGAAGATTGTTGGATGACATTCGATTGCAGCCCTCCTTACGTGACTGGTTGGCAGGGGCATCTTACTCTCTTCCTCCTGGCCATGAAAAAGACCGCGCGGACGGACTGGCACTTGCCCATCCGTGCGGTCACACGCAGTTCGCCAATTACCAATTACTTTCGTTTGGCCGCCGGTTTCTTGCTCGCCGCCGCCGTCATCGCTTTGGCATAACGCGCGACAATGTCGGGGAAGATTTTGGTCAACGCGGGCGTGGGCTTCGCGCCTTTCAATACATCGGCGGTGGCGTTCTCGTCGCCGTATGCTTCCTTCGTATCGTCCTTGTCCGCCGAGATGACGGTGCCCTTGAGTTCGAGGCCGGCGAACAAGCCTTTGCTGCGCGAATAAGAAAGAATCTGCGCTTCAAGTTTCAAATCGGTCGAAGCGCCCGCCTGACGGCCCACCGGCCCGGCGGCGGCAGAGGCGTCGCCGCCGATTTCGAACTTGCTCGACAACAGGCTGTTCATGCCGCTGTCGCTCATAAACAGCAAAACGAAATCGGTGGATTGCGCCCCGATCTGCAAACCGAAGCTGCCGCCTTTCATGTTGAAATAGGCTGGCGCGCTCCAGCCTTTGGCCGTGCGGCAAGTCGCGACGCCGCGCCCACCGCGTCCGCCGATGACGAAACCGGCTTTGATTACGTCAGGAAAGACCGCGACGCATTTGGCTTTCGCCAGCACAGTTTCAGGGATCGCCTTTTCAGGAATGTCCATGATCTCTTTGAAAACAGTCGCGGCCTTGTTGGCCTGTTTGACGGCATCGCTGCCGGCGCTCAGTTTGCTTTGCGCAAAGCCCGGCAGACCGAGCAGACAGAAAGTGATGAGCAGGGAACTGGAACGCAGGTACATGATCTCCTCCAAAAAATGGTTTGTTTAGGTTGGGATTGATTGCTCAAAAACGCCGCGGGCATTGTGGCAGCGGGGGCGGCGTGAGGCAAGCTGGGCGGGGGCGGCGGGCTTAATTGCCCTTTTCGATCATCAGCGTGCGCACCGGCGAAGTCACGATGCGTTTGCCGTCAAAGCAGATTTCGATGCGCAAGCCGATGCCGAGCCAGCCCATCTTCAGCATGCAACCGCCAAAGGTGGAGCCGCTGACGGTCGCTTCGATGGGGTTCAAAAAGAAGCGTCCGCCCTGCACCAGCGCCTTGCCGGTTTCCGGTTCGAGCAAAAAGATGTAGTAGTCGGAATTGAGGGTCTTGGCACAGACCGTGTCGAATTGGCCGAGCGACCGAATGGCCACGCCATCGAAGCTCGAACTCATTTCAGTAAACCCGTCTAGCGAGCAATAACGCGGGATATTGTGCATTCGTGGCTCTTTCATCATCCTCACCAAATTTCAACCGGCAATTCGCAACCCGCCGATGCCATTTTGCGGCAAACGCATCTTTGTAGTTTCAAGTTGCTGTCCCCTGTCAGCCGCAGCCCATTGCACAAACGGTGCTCCTGGCCACCCAAAGTGGCGGCAGTATAACCTTTTTACCGCGCAAACGGTCAAGCTGCTTCTCAAACGCGGGCGAACTTTTTCGGACTTGTCTAGCGCGTTCAAGGAAAAGAAAACCACGGGGACACGGGGAGCACTGGGCATAGAAAGAGTTCGGACGACGTACGCTGCGCAATGTTGATGAGCCTTTTTTGCTGTTGCGCTATCACAGTGCTCCCCGCGTTCCCCGTGGTTTTGCCAAAGTTCTTTCGGCAAGTTTCATTTTCAGGATAACAGTTCGACAGCGAGCTTTTTCATCACAAAGGGACAAAAGAACAAAGAGTCAACGAAAACAAACCGGAGGTGCGGGCTTCGACCCTTTGTTACTTTGATCCGTTGTGATGGGAACTGTTATCTACTATTGGCATTCAATGAAACTTGCCGTTCTTTTTGATCACCAGCGGGCGCGCGACGCTCAACACACAGGACAGCGGCTTCCTGCTGCGCAACATCACGCGCAAGCAGTTGCAATCGCTGGTCAAGATTCGCAAGGCCGACAACCGCATCATCTACTGGCTGCCGCAGAACATCCTTGATAACACATTGGCGGCCTTCGAGACGGGCGGCAAGACGCTGGCCGATCTGAAGACCAACGAGCCTTATCTGGGGCCGGCCAACGTGCCGGGTGAATTCGGCGAACGGCTCTTCCTGCAAGGGCCGTGGGTCAACAAGATTGATTTCAACATCCTCAAACGGACGAAGATCAAGGAACGCTACACGCTGGATTTCCGCGCGCAGTTCCTGAACGCGTTCAACATCTCGAACTTCTTCATCAGCGGGCTGGCCGATGCTTCCGGACAAGGCATCGCGGCTACGTTCGGACAAACGCGCACCGCCTTCCGTGACATCACGGTGTCGAGCACGAATGATCCGGGCGGACGGCTGATTGAATTTTAGTTGCGGCTGGCGTTCTAAATCAGCACAACATAAATTAGGACGGAACAAACCACGGGGGACACGGGGAGTACGGGGAAAACTAATAACCATAGGCATCCCAGTGATCCCCGTGCCCCCGTGGTTGAGTCTTGTGTACGAATGTTTGTTGGCTCGATTTAGTTGGCAGGTCTTCCACTACACTGTTTTCACATCATCATCACTTCTTCAGCATCAGCTTGATCTTCTCCACCACTTCCTTGATCTGCGGCACGTTCGAAGCCGTCGGCATGTCGGCGATGAATTGCTCAAAGGCGCGCAAGGCGGGTTCAAATTTCTGCTGGTTGTAGTAAAGCTGCCCCAACAGCAGTTGCGCCGTGGCAACCCGTTTACCACCCAGCGCGTAGGCTTTGAGCAAAGCAGGTTCAGCTTCGGCCAGCTTGTTCAATTGCACATACGCCGCGCCGAGATAAAGCTGGACGCTGGCGGATTCGGGTTCGAGTGCGGCGGCTTTTTCAATCTCGACGGCGGCGGCCCCATAACGCTCCTGGTTCGAGAGCACGCGGCCGAGTTTAATCAGGGCCTCGGCGCGCACGCTGCGTTCCAGCTTTTCATCCTTCAGTCCTATACGCAGTTGCTGTTCGGCTTCGTCAAATTGTTTCGAGACGATCAAGCCTTCGGCCAGCAGGATGCGCGCCTGGCCGAGCGACGGTTCGTCTTTGACCAACGCGCTGAGCAACGTAACCGCGTCGCCGTAACGGCCCTGCCGATTGCGCACCAGTCCCAGGTTCAAGCGCGAGAGGTGAAAGCGCGCGTTCAAGGTAATCGCCTGGGTAAAAGCTCCTGCCGCCTCGTCCAGGCGATTGAGTTTCAGATAAAGCACACCCAGGTCATTGAGCGCGCGCAGGTATTGCGGATAGAGCGCCAGCGCCCGCGTGAATTCGCTGATCGCGGTTTCGGCGCGCCCTTCCGCGACTTCTTTCATCGCTACGTCGTAAGCAGCTTTTGCCTCGCCGGGCACCTTGGCGTCGAATTCGGCCACATCCACCGTGCGTTTGGGCAACGTCTCAGACTCGATAGGGCGCAAAAACACCGGCACATAACTGATCGTGCGCACCAACCGGAAGCGGTGCACAGTGGTGGCGAAGGTGCGCTTGTCGCCTTCGATATGAATCGTGAAATCGCCCTCGCGCAACAATTCGCTGGGCAATTGGTATTTGCCTTTGCTGTCGGTGAAGACGATTTCGACACGCCCGTCGCCGCGCGTCAACGTGAAGCGCAATTCACGCGGCGGCAAGCCGCCACCAGGCATAAAGAATTGAATTGACGGCGGCGCCTGGGCCACAAAGGTACTGGTGAAAAGAGGCAGCAGCAAAAGTGCCAGAAAGATGAACTGTGGCAAGCGAATCGTGCGCATCATTGAACTCCGCGTTGAGGTTGAAGCTAAATCAGAACAACCAAGTTTGGAACACTGGTAGAAAATGCAGCACTGGCGACCAGGCGTTTAGAGTTCAAGCTTTAGCTTGTCTGGGCGCGCCGTAGGCGCAGCCCGCGCGCCTACGGCCCGCCCGGACAAGCTAAA
>JANOWX010000524.1:0-3644 GCA_031418175.1 Acidobacteriota bacterium
GCAGACCGACTGATGCTGGAAGGAAACCCTCCGGCATCATTCCGACTGACGTCACGCCCGCACGCTGGAAGCGGTGCGTACCCAGGCTAGTACCCAGGCAAGACAAGGAGCATTTATCTTGGCGAAGCATCCCGCGACGAAAGCCAAAGCTGGCAAGCAACCTGTTGACGCTCAGCCGCAATTGGACGAACCCCTTTCCCTTGAATCCAAACCGAAACCGTGGCTGTTGATCGGCGTGACGGCGCTGCTGGTTGTCTTATTTTTCATGGTCTATCTGGCGCGGCTGGATCGGGTGGTCGGCTTGGTGGTGGATGATGCCTGGTACGTGCTGTTGGCGAAGGCGTTGGCGACGGGCCAGGGCTACACGATCATCAATTCGCCGACGCCGGGCATACGGCCCTTTTACGCGCCCTTCTTTCCGGCGTTGCTCGCGGTCTTCTATCGCTTGTCTTCAGGCTTCCCTGGCAATCTCTGGTTGCTGAAATCGGTTTCGATTGCGGCGATGTTCGGCGCGGGTATGCTGGCGTATTTCTATTTCCGGCGCGTGCGCTTGACGCCGCCGTTTGTGGCGTTGGGGATCGCGGCGGCGACGGTCTTTTATCCGGCGTTGGTGTTTCTGGCGACTTCATCGGTGATGTCGGAATGCGTGTTCACGCTGCTGCAACTGGGCGCGTTGATTTTGATCGAACGCTGCGTGGCCGAACGTGCAGGACAGGCGGCGCTGAAATTCGCGGCGCTGGGCGCGGTGCTGGTGGCGGCGGCGTTTTTGACGCGGCCGGCGGGCCTGGGCTTGTTGCTGGGCAGCCTGCTCTATCTTTTCAAGGAGACGTGGGTCAAAGAAAAACTGACGCGGCCCTTGCTGATCGTGGTGGCCATCGTCACGTTGCTGGCCGGGCCCTGGGTGATTTACTCGCGCCTCTACGCGCCGACGCCGGAGCAGCGCGCGGAACAGGGCGCGAACATCGTGCAGCCGTACACGACGCAATTCTGGCAGAAGGTCGCGGGCGCGCCGCAAGAGGGCACGCTCACTTTCGACGATTTGCCGGAGCGGCTTTGGACGAACCTGTCGGAGATCGGCAAATACGACATCGGAGGCATCGCCTTTTACGCGCTCTTCCGCCCGCTCGAACCGGGCGAGCGCATGCGCGTTGGGGCTGAGGGGCGCGGCTTGTCACTGTTGCTGGCGGCGCTGGCGCTGTTCGGCTACGTGATGACCGTGCGGCAGCGCTTGACGTTGGCCGAGATTGTGACGCCACTGGCGCTGATAATTTCGATCTCGTGGGGTTGGGAGCAATTCCGCCTGCTGCTGCCGCTGGTGCCGCTGCTGCTCTATTACCTGTTGATAGGCGTCAAGGGCTTTGGCGACTTATATCAAATGCTGACGCGCGAACCGGCGGGGCCGCAGGAATGGCTGTCGGCCACGGCGCTGATCTGGCTGATCGTCGCGCTCAATCTTTACAGCAACAACCAATACATTCAGAAGAAGAACGACCCGTCGCCCGCCTATCAATTGAAATGGTTGAAGGCCTTTGACGAGAACGAAGCGGTGATCAAATACGCCGGCGCGAACCTGGCGAAAGAGGCGGTGCTGGCGACCCAGAATCCGGCGCTGGTGCACCTTTATACTGGACACAAAACCGTGGCGTCGGATGATCCGGCGGGAGCTTGGGAAAACTGGAAGAAGTTGGGCGTGCGCTATCTGGTGCGCACCTCGCCTTTCCCGCTGGGTCAGCCCGAAGCGTCTGAAACCAAGTTCAACACGATTCATCGTCAAGGCGGAATACTGAATCTGCGCGTGGTGGATTTGGGTGAAGCCGCCACCCGCCAGCCGTGGAAGTAATGGGGAAATAATGCCCTACGAACTTTTCATCGCCCTGCGCTACCTACGCGCCAAACGCCGCCAGACGGCCGTCTCGGTCATCACCGGCGTCGCCATCCTCGGCATCACCGTCGGCGTCGCGGCGCTGCTCGTCGCGCTGGCTTTGATCAAAGGCTTCCGCACTGAAATTCAAGACAAAATATTGCAGGGCACCGCGCACCTCAACCTGCTCAAAGCGGATGGCGGCAACATCGAAAATTATCGTGAACTGGCCGCGCAGATCAGTACTGTACCCGGGGTACTGGCGGCCTCTGCCACGAGCTATGAACCCATCCTGCTGACCAGCGGCGACCGCAGCGAACAGGCCATTCTCAAAGGCGTTGACACGGCGGCCCCGGTGAGCGCGAACGAAATCTTCGCCATCACCATCGAAGGCGACGCCAAACAGTTGCATCAACCGTTAGCGCAGGCGGGAGTGGCCAATCCGCCAGGCATCATCGTTGGCAAGGAACTCGCCCGGGTCTTGGGACTACAACTAAATTCCAGCGTCACGGTGGTCTCAGCGGCGGCAAGTTTAACGCCGGCAGGAATGCTGCCGCGGCCCCGCTATACCAGCTTCCAAGTTGCAGGCTTCTTCGCCTCGGGCCTTTATGAATATGATTCGAAATGGGCCTACATCGCCCTCGATGCGTTGCAACAACTCAGCGGTAAAGGCGACACGGCAGGCGTTATTCAGATGCGCGTGGCTGATATTTACGCCGTCAATGAGGTGGGCGCGCGGGTACAAGCAAAAACTGGCGCAGCTTTCATCACGAATAACTGGCAGGAATTGAATCGCCCGCTTTTTGCGGCATTGCAACTGCAACAACGCGTCGTGGTGGTCTTTTTTATTTTGCTAATTGCGATTGCCACGCTGAACATCATCACGACCTTAACGCTGATGGTCGTCGAAAAGCATCGGGACATTGCGATCTTGCGCGCACAAGGGGCGACAGCGGCTTCGGTTGGCCGTATCTTTTGTTTTCAGGGTACCGCCATCGGCGTCAGCGGCACGCTTTGTGGCTTCGGCTTAGGTGTCTTTTTGTACTGGCTCATCAATGCCTATCAGCTAATCGCGGTGCCAGCGGAAATCTACTCGATTTCGCATGTCACCTTAAAATTGCATATTTGGGATTGTGTCGGGGTTTGCCTAATAACTGTATTGATCAGCATTATTGCTACGCTTTATCCTGCCTATACGGCCACTAAATTGCGGCCAATTGAAGTTTTGCGGTACGAATAGTGACTCCATTAACCCTCATCAAATCAAAAATTAAACATGCCCGACATGCCGATTAAAGCTATTGACAAGACTGCACCTGATACGTAGACTTGCGGTCGTTGGCGAGTGCCCCTCACAGTGCATAGCCCAAACTTCTACTGACCCTCTTCGAAAAATTCGGTTGTCTGGTTCGCAAAGCGTTTCTGCGACGCCGCCTGTTTTTCATCAGTTGGTAGGATGGGTTGACTCACTAACATCAGGGTTGATTTCCCTAATGCTTAACATGACCGACTTCGACTCTTGGCAGCCTTTGCCAAGTGTTTTTTGCAGTTAACAAAAAATCTCATTTAAGAGAATAAGGAGAAACTCGAAGATGCGAACCTCACGCAAACTCTCACAAATTGCGTTCATATTTTTTGCGCTGCTGGTGATGGCTGCTTCTGCTTTGGCAGCCGACCCGGGCGCACCGTATCCGGCCTCTTCTGAAGTCAGCGATCAAAAAGCTGGCTCCATTTTGATCTACAACATCTACACGTCGAATGCTTCGGGTGGCAACACTCAAAA
>JANOWX010000525.1:0-6981 GCA_031418175.1 Acidobacteriota bacterium
TGGCGCTGATCACTTCGCCGGAAAATCACAAAAACCTGAACAAGTACCGCGACATCTCCAAACGCCTCACGCTCGCCGAAGGCTTGAGCGACGCCGAGGCCAAGCAACTCGCCAAAGACGGCAAGGCCATCGTCTGGATTGATGGCGGCTTGCACGCCACCGAAGTGTTGGGCGCGCAGCAACTGATCGAAACCATCTGGATGCTGGTGAGCAACAACGACGAAGAGACGTTGCGCTTCTTGAATGACGACATCGCGCTCGGCTGTCTGGTCAATCCCGACGGCATGGAACTGGTCTCGAACTGGTACATGCGCGAGAGCGATCCGCTCAAACGCAGCTATGGCGGCATCCCGCGCTTGTATCAGAAATACATCGGCCACGACAACAACCGCGACTTTTATATGTCGGCGCAACCCGAAAGCGAAAACATCAACCGCGTCTTCTATCACGAATGGTTTCCGCAGATCGTTTACAACCACCATCAGACCGGCCCGGTGGGCACGGTGATGTTTGCGCCGCCGTTCCGCGATCCGTTCAATTACAACTACGACGCGCTGGTGCCGCTGGGCATTGATCTGGTCGGCGCGGCCATGCATTCGCGCTTCGCCGCCGAGGGCAAACCGGGCGTGACGATGCGTTCGGGGTCGAGCTATTCGACGTGGTGGAACGGTGGGCTGCGCACGACCGTGTACTTTCACAACATGATCGGCCTGCTGACCGAAACCATCGGCAATCCGACCCCGATGGAAGTCCCGCTGGTCATCGGCAAGCAATTGCCCAAGGCTGATCTGCCCTTGCCCATCGCGCCGCAAAAATGGCACTTCCGCCAATCCATCGAATACTCGCTGACTGCCAATCGCGCCGTGCTCGATGTGGCCGCGCGTTACCGCGACACGCTGCTCTATCGCGCCTATCAAATGGGCAAGAACGCCATCGCACGCGGCAACCGCGACAACTGGACGTTCACGCCGCACGAGATCGCCGAGACCGAAGCGGCATTCGATAAAGAGCGGCAGCAAGGACAATCACGCGGGCCAGGCGGCGGGCCGGGCGGCGCGCCTGGGGCCAACAACGATGCGGTCGCCGGACAGGGACGCGGTGGTGGCGCCGGTGGTGGTGGATTCGGGCGCGGCGGCGGCGCGCCGGTGAAGTATTTCGAGATGATGCGCACGCCCGAAAAACGCGATCCGCGTGGCTTCATCATCCCGGCGGATCAAGGCGATTTCCTGACGGCCATCAAATTCGTCAACGCGCTGGTCAAAACCGGCGTGACCATCCATCGCGCGACTGCCGCGTTCACCCTCGGCAGCAAAAACTATCCGGCCGGTTCAATCGTTGTGAAAGCCTCTCAGGCTTTCAGGCCGCACGTGCTGGATATGTTCGAGCCGCAAGATCACCCGAACGATTTCGCCTATCCGGGCGGGCCGCCGCTGCCGCCGTATGACAGCGCGGGTTGGACGCTGGCCTATCAGATGGGCGTCAAATTCGACCGCGTGCTCGAAGCCTTCGACGGCCCGTTTGAAAAAGTCAGCGGCATGCTGAAACCCACGCCGGGCAAAGTGGCGATTGCGCCTGCCGCAGTTGGCTTTTACACCAGCCACGAGGTCAACGATTCGTTCGTCGCCACCGCCAAACTGTTGGGCAGCGGCGAAGAGGTCTACTGGCTGAAACAAGCGCAAGGCAATCGCCCCGCGGGCACGCTCTTCATCCCGGCGAAAGCGGGCACGCAGGCCAAACTGCAAACACTGGCGACCGAACTCGGTTTGAATTTTGATAGCACGACAACCAAACCCACGGGCGAGTTATTCAAATTGAAACAGCCGCGCATCGGCCTGTTTGATCGTTTCGGCGGCATGATGCCGTCGGGCTGGACGCGTTGGTTGCTGGAACAGTTCCAGATTCCCTTCACCGTCGTCTACCCGCAAACGCTGGACGCGGGCGATCTGGCCAGCAAGTTCGACGTGCTGATTTTTGTCACCGGCGCGATTCCCGGCCAAGGCGGCGGCGGACGTGGTGGCGGTGGTGGCGGTTTTGGCGGTGGCGATGTGGAACCGGGTGGCGGCGGCACGCCGGGTGGACGCACCGACAACATCCCTGAAGAATTTCGCGGCTGGCTGGGCAGCGTCAGTATGAACAAAACCGTGCCGTTGCTGAAAGCCTTTGTCGAAGCGGGCGGCGCGCTGCTCGCCATCGGCACGTCCACGTCAATGGGTTATCACGCGGGCCTGCCGCTCGCCAACGCGTTGATGGAAAGATCATCCGACGGCAGCGAACGCCAGTTGAGCCGCGAGAAATTCTACGTGCCCGGCTCGCTCTTGCAGGCGAGCATTGATACGTCGAATCCGCTGGCTTATGGCATGCCCGCCAAAGTGGATGTCTATTTCGACAACAGCCCGGTCTTCCGCCTGAAACCCGAAGCCGCGTTGCAAGGCGTCAAACCGGTCGCCTGGTTCGCCAGCGACAAACCGTTGCGCAGCGGCTGGGCCTGGGGCCAGAAGTACCTGCAAGACGGCGTCGCGGTGGTCGAGGCCCCCATCGGCAAAGGTCGCCTGTTCCTCTTCGGCCCCGAAATCGCGTTCCGCGCGCAACCGCACGGGACGTTCAAATTCCTGTTTAACGGGATTTATTACGGGAAGGCCGAGACGGTGAAGTGGTAAGTTGACCTAAGCAAATTTCAGCGCGCGGGCGGTGAGCATCACGCACGGCCCGCGCGCTTTTTGTTTTGGCTGCGTGGTTCTGCACCGCTGCTGACTGCCTCGTCAAAGCCCAACTCGGCGAGCTAAGCTAGCCGCGCAAACCGGCTCAACTCGCGTTTCCCTGCTGACTCCTACACGCTGAGCCGCACCGGAGAGATTCGATGCCTGACCTTAACGAACGTGCGCGGCTGGTGTTGGAACAAGAACGCGTAGCCGTGTTCATCGTCGCCTACAATGCGGCCAGCCATATTGAACAGGTGCTGCGCCGCATTCCTGCCTGGGTGGCTGAACGGCTGGCCGAAATCTATTTGATTGACGATGCTTCGACCGATACGACCGTCGCCACGGCACAGCGCAGCGCCTGGCCGCGCGGCTTCGCGCCCTTGCGCGTTTACCGCACGCCTTACAATCAAGGCTATGGCGGCAATCAGCGGCTGGGGTATTTGTACGCCATCGAGCGGGGCTTCGACATCGTCGTTTTGCTGCACGGCGACGGGCAGTATGCGCCCGAAGCCTTGCCGGAATTACTGGCCGCTTATGCGCACGGCCCAAGCACGGCCCAAGCCCTGACGCCGTTTTCGGCAGCCGTTTTCTGACGCCGGGCGGGGCGTTGCGGGGCGGCATGCCGCGTTACAAATTCATCGGCAATCGCCTGCTGACGTGGTTGCAAAACCGCCTGCTGGGCGCGCGGATGTCCGAGATGCACAGCGGCTATCGTTCATACCGGGTGGCCGCGCTCAAACAAATTCCCTTTGCCCGCAACCAGCCGGGCTTTGCGTTCGACGCCGACATCATCGTGCAATTCCTGGCCGCCGGTTTGCGCATCGTCGAAGTGCCCATCCCCACACATTACGGCGCTGAAATCTGCCACGTGAACGCGCCGCTTTACGGCTGGCAATGCCTCAAGACGGCACTGAAATACCGCTTGATGCAATTCGAGATTTTCTACGATCCGAAATTCGATCTGCCCCGGCAACGAACAGCCAAAGTGAACCCAGCGCCAACGACCATGCAGCATTTCGCTCAGCAAGCCGCTGTGGCAGCGGGCGCGCGCGTCTTGCGGGTCGAGACCGAACAGGATTTGGCGCGGCAAATTGCTGACAGCAGTTATGACGCGGCCATTGCACTGGACGTTTTGGAACACGTGAGTGCGCCGGAATATCTCGTGGCCGAACTCTTTCGCTGTCTGAAAAGCGGCGGGCAGCTTTTCATCGGGACGCCGAACGTCGCCTTTCTACCGCTGCGTTTGATGCTCTTGCTGGGCTGGTTCAATTACAGCCGGCGCGGCATCCTGGATTTGTCGCATCGCCGGCTGTTTACGGGCGGCGCGTTTCAACGGCTGCTGCGCGATGCCGGGTTCCGCGTCGAATGGCTGCACGGCTTCGGCCCGCCGATTGCCGATTTGCCGTTGGGCGGGCATTGGTTGTTGCAATGGTTGGATCGCGTGTGCGCGCGGCTGGCGCGGTGGTGGCCGGGACTGTTTGCCTATCAACTGCTCGCCGCATGCACGCGCACCGATGCGCCGGACGATCTGATGAAGCAGATGTTTCCGCGCGTGCTCGCAGCGGCGCCCTCCGCACAAACCAGCGAAGTGGCGGTGACAAATCAGCAGCGGCTGGAGTTCAAACTTTAGCAGCAGAGCATGGAGTTCAAGCTTTAGCTTGTTTGGCGCGCCCAGCGCGCCCAGACAGCCTGAAGGCTGAACTCCATGCCCAGACAGCCTGAAGGATGAACTCCATGCCCAGACAGCCTGAAGGCTGAACTCCATGCTCTTGTTCCCGTGCTCTGCATACGTTGATGAAGCAAATTTTCCCCAAGCCTCAAATCCATCGCTTGAAACTGCTGGCGTTGTTGGCGCTGCCATTCGCGTTTTTCTGGCAGGAAACGTTGGGCCGCAGCACGCTCGCCAGTGGTGACGTAGCCATGTTTTTCTACCCGCTGGTGCGGCTGGCGGCGGAACAGTTGCGCGCGGGTCAGTGGCCCTGGTGGAATCCCGGTCCGTTCGGCGGCTTGCCGTTGTTGACGAACTTGCAGGCCGGTTTGCTCGATCCATGCAACTGGCCGCTGTTGTTCAGCCCGACCGGCCCAATGCTGACGCTCACGCAAATGTTGACCTTTGTGCTGGCGCTGTGCGCCGCGTATGCCTGCGCGCGCAGCATGGGGTTATTGCGGCAGGCCAGCGCCGTCACAGCGGTGATCTATGCCTTCAATGGCTTTCTGGTTGGGCGCCTTCTGTATCCCAGCACGCCACGCAGTTATGCGCTGGCGCCGTTGGTGATTTGCTGTATCGAACGGCTCTGGCGCGGTGGCGGCAGGCGCGAAGTCATTCTGGGCGGCCTCGTCGTCGCCTGGCAACTCCTGGCCGGACACCCGCAGATGCTGGTTTACAGCGCCTTGCTCGCCTGTGGGTATGCGCTCTTTTGCGCGTTGCTGCGGCGGCAGGAAGACGTTTTTGAGCCTTCTGCTGAATTGCCTGCCAAGCCTGCACCACTCAATAAAGTGCGCTTTCTCGGCCATTGCCTGTTGATCTATGTGCTGGGCGGTTTGCTGTCCGCAATTCAATTGCTTCCGGCAATTGAATTGAGCCGCTATTCCATTCGCCCGCATTACCGCTTTGAAGAATTCGCGCTGAACAGCCTGCATCCGGTGACGTGGCTGACGGCGCTGATTCCGTTTTGGCACGGCGGCGCGGGCGGCGTCGGCCCTTACAAAATGGGCTTCTGGGGCGCGTATTGGCATCACAACGAAACCGTCTTGTACTTGGGCCCGCTGGCGCTGTCGCTGGCCTTGGCCGGGGCCTGGCTGGTGGTGCGCGCACGCAATCGGGCTGGGGTGTTCTGGCTGGCCGCCACTGGCGTGTCGCTGTTGTTAGCCAGTGGCGCGTATTTGGACGAAGCGGCGCGGTTGTATCAGCGCTACACGCTGTTGGGCGGCTTCCGCTGCGCTAATCGCTGGTGGATGGTGGCGGCGTTGACGACAGCATTGCTGGCGGGCGTGGCGGTTGACTGGTTGCTGCGAAGCTCGAATGAAACACCGGACGGAGCGGCGCTCAGACGGATTGCCCGTTTGATGAGCGGTCTGCTCTTGGCGCTTTGCAGCATCATTGCGCTCAGCGTGTGGCGCTGGCCGGCGTTGGTGGAAGGCTGGGTGCGCAATTGGACGGGTTGGGATTTGTCAGCAGGCTTTCTGCGCAATGCTCCCGCGGAGTTTTATGTGCCAGTTGTGATGGCAAGCGTGGCCTTGCTGGTGCTGCTCTTTTTCACCCGTGTGCAACCGCAGCGTTGGTGTTGGCTGTTGTTATTGGTCTTGCTCGCCGATTATCAGCTTTATGCGTTGGTGACGCCGATCCGTTCGAGCACCGGTTTCGAGCCGCTGCTAGGCACAGGGTTTTCACCGCAACTCGCCGCGCAACAAAACGCGGCTGAGCCTGTGCGCTATCACTTGCTGAGCGAGCCTGGGCCTGATGCGTTTGATCCGTTTTGGTATTACGGCCACGAACTGACGGTCGGGCGCGATCCGCTGATTTTGTGGCGTTACCGCGAACTGACCGGCATTGACGAAGCCGGGTTCAGCCAGCGGCTGGACCTCGTCGAAGCGCGGAACCGTGTGCTCGATCTGTTGAATGTGCGGTATCTGGCCGTGCGCCCGCAGTTGGCCGAACGCTTAAAAACCGCCGGCCCGCGCGGGCTGTATGACCCGGCCCGCTGGCGTCCGCGCGCAGATTTGGCGGGCACGACGGGCTTGCACATTTTTGAAAACCAGCAGGCCTTGCCGCGCGCCTGGCTGGTGTCGCAGGCCGCCAGCCGGGATGAAACCCAGCAACAGGCCATCCTGCGTGGTGAAAGGCGCGATGAAATGTTAGGCGACTTCGATCCGTTGCGCGTGGCCTTGCTGGAACCCGCCGCGCAAACGCGGGTGAATCCGCTTTTATTCGCAGCCCAGCCGTCAGCGGCAACGGGCCAGGTCAGCATCGTCGCGCGCCAGGCTGATCGAATGCGGCTGCAAACGCGGCACACGCAACCAAACTTGCTGGTGTTGAGCGAGCCTTGGTTTCCGGGTTGGCACGCAACGGTGGATGGCAAGCCGGCGGAAATCTTGCGCGTGGATTATTTGTTGCGCGGGATTGCATTGCCAAGCGGCGCACACACGGTTGAGTTGCGCTTCCGGCCTGTGTCCTTGCTGGTTGGCGCTGGCATCAGCGCCAGCACCTGGCTGGCGCTGGCTGTCCTCTGGTGGCGGCAATTCCAGCAAAGGAAGCTCAAGGCAAAAAGAATTGCATCGTCCG
>JANOWX010000526.1:0-1549 GCA_031418175.1 Acidobacteriota bacterium
CAGCTCGAACAGCCGATTCCCAATGCGATCGACACGGTGCCTGAATTGCCGAAAAAGATTGATGAAGTGTTGCACGGTATGTTGTCGAAGAATCCAGAGTGGCGGCATGCAAGCATGGAAGAGGTGCTGACGGATCTGCGCGCGGTGCGTGAAGTCGTGTCCAAAAACTTACCAAAGAGTGTCCCGCGTATTCGTGCAAGCGGTGCTCCTGCGACCGAGCACGCGTTGCAGGCAGCAGTCAATCTGGAACGTCAGCAGATTCGCGCTGAACGGATTCAGCAACATCACGTGCGCAAATTCGTTACCTGGGCTACCCTGTTGGTCGTGCTGTGGATTGCCTATTCCTTCAGCGGGATTTCATTCACGACGTTGGTAAATAATTACGGCCACCGATCAGAAACACCGAATGGATCATTTCAGGCTCAGCCTTCGCCAGGGGCAGCGAGTTTGTCGTCGAAGCCTGCTCAATCGTTAGAGTCAACGTCTGCGAGCAGCCCGGCAGGTGAACGGTGGAAGAGCATACAAAGCGAACTCAACGAGTTGGCGAGACAAGGCAATTGGGGTGCAGCCGAATTACTTTTGGCGCGAACCGAAGATGAGTTTAAAACCCAGACCGACGGTGGTTCTTTCATTCACAGCATGCGCTTAAAAGGCGAACAACTGCGCTTGGATGGTGAGGCTTGGTACCGATCACAGATCGCAGCGCTTCCGGCAGCAACAACCGCAGTCAACGTGGCACCGCGTTTGGCTCGCCTTGGAGTCTTGCGTGATGGTGCCTTGATGATCAATCGCGGCGACGCTGAAAGTCGGTACCAAGAATTGGTTACTCGATTAGATCAGCAGCTTAAATCGGCGCGCCGGCAAGCGGGTCAGGCGCTTGAAGCTGGCCAGCCAGAAACGTTGCCAGCAATAGCGCAGCAACTTGAGCCGTGGTTCGCTGGCTCGCCGCTGGTCGGTGTTTACCGTCAGTTTAGAACTTTAACCAAGGAAGCCGCAGCGGCACAACCGCTGTGGCGAAGTGATTGGCCATCGACTCATGAAAATCTTTTGAAGGCCAAGGGCACTCTGGCCTTGGCGGCAGGTGCCGTGTTGTTGCTCAATGGTCATGCAGAGGACGCGCGGACGTTGCTGATGAACGACTCGGCTCTGAGCCAAGACTCGTTGATTCGTCGTCGTGAAGCTTTGTTTGGTCGTGAGGCCGCAATTTTAACATTTAGTGAGCTGGGAGATCTGCAATTCATTGAGACTTTGCAGGGCGATGTGCGTCTCCAAAACAGCGCACTGACAGGCAGCGCGACCGAATCATGTGGACTCGCCATTACGGTTCCCGTTGGCGGAGCGAATTGGCATGCCGCGATGTCGGTAACGTTAGGAGATGGAGTCGGACAAGCGGTGATCAGTTGTGTGAAGGCTGACGTCGCGGAATTTCTTATGCGCATAGAGGCGGATAAAATGGTGTTAAGGATTCATTCGGCTGATGGCTGGGAAAATCTTGAACCAGCGCGCCCTGAAGGCTGGCTCAAAATTCGTCTCGCGTGTCGGGGAAACA
>JANOWX010000527.1:0-11278 GCA_031418175.1 Acidobacteriota bacterium
TTTGGCGCAATGGTGTAGCAACAAAGCCTCCGCTTGCTCACGCGCGCGGTACCGTCCCGCTGCGGTACTGTTCTAGGGCTTCCGCTGCGCCATCTCATCAAAAAAGCCGAACACATCCGGCAACGCTTCCTGCACGATCACCAGATGTTCGACATCGGGGTATTCGCGGAAGCGCACGCTCTTGACGTTCGCCTTCTTCAATTCAAACGCCAGCTTGCGCGCGTTGGTGTAGGCAAAATCCTGCGCGCCGACACAGACGAAGAAGGGAACTTCGATCAACTCGTCGCTCTCTTTGACCGTGCCGCCGCCGCCCAACGCGGCAACTGCCGTAAAGCGTCCGGGCGTAGCCGAGGCTGACGCGATGGCTTGCCCCGCGCCCATCGAATGGCCGATCACGAAGACGCGCTGGCGGTCTACGGGATAGAGCTTGTCAATCGCGTCAATGATCTGGCTGGCGCGGTTGGGCGTGAACCCGGGCGTGCCGCGCGGCGCAACCAGCAACCAACCGCGCGTTTCGCTGAGCGCGGCGATCTTGCCCAGGCCGTATCCATCAAAAAACATATTCTCGCTGCCGCCCGCGCCGTGCATGGCAATGACCAGCGGCAAACGCGCGCCGCTCTTGGCCGCAACGGGCGCGAGCATACGCACCGGCACTAAGCCGCCCGGCAAGACCAGCGTCAGCCAGTATTGGCCGGTTTTGCGCTGGCCGTAATAACCACGGCCCAACGCCGTCTCGCGCAACGCGTTTTCGCTTTCGGCCAACAGGCGCGCCGCCGGTAGGTTGGTTTCGGGCACATTCTTTTGTGCGAGTTGGTCGAGCAATTGCATCAACGCGCGCGCCGATTCGCCATCGGTCGAGACTTGCGGCAGGGCAGCGGCGGATTGTTGCAAACGGGCCAGGCGCTCTTTCAATTTGCTGGCGACAGAAATGGTTTGCTCGCTCGCGGCCAGCAATTTGTTGTTCAACAGCAGTTCGTGGCGCAAGGTGTAATCGGCTTCGGCCAGCCCTTTGAACAGCAGCTTGTCATTGAGCGGCAGCGCGCCGAGCTTGGTTTCATAGGACTTGCCGATGACCTGTTTGCCGCGCAACAGCGTGAGGCGCAGCTTGGCGGCTTGCGGTTGAATGCCGCCGGGCGCTTGATAGGCTTGGCCCACCGTGAAGGGCAAGGCCAACTCCGCCGCGTCAAGCAACCGGCTGTCGGGTTTGACGAAGAGCGATTCGGCCCAGCGCGCAAAGGGCGTCGGTTCATTGGGCCAGCGCAACTCCATGCGCGCGGCATCCAGTTCGCGCGCGGCCTCGCTGAGTTTGAAGCCGAAAAATAATTGCACGGCCTGTTTCAAATGATTGACCGCCGTGCGCCGCGATTCGCCGTTGTATTGCGTTTCCCAGGCGGCCTCGCAGGCGCGCAGCCGTTGCCCCAATTCAAAGCGGTCAACTTGCGCCAAGGCTGGCTGGTAAAGCAGAGAGAGTAGGCAAAACAACAGGCAGATACGTGATTTCATCGTGTTTCCTTGCAAGTGGATGCGCTTGTCGAACGACGCTGGTTTCGGGATGCTGCTGGACTGCGCCGGGATTTTACCGCGTGCGTTGCGACCGTGTACAGCCTGCAGTTATGCCGCATAGACATTCGGCAGGTGCTTCAGTAACATTGCCGCGCATTCTAGATTTATCACTTCCCACATCATTTTGGGTTCACCCTAGCAAAGACCGTCTCGCCAACGTGAGGCGGCGTCGAGGTTAAGCGATGAGGCGTAGCATTCAGCTTTTGATCGTGCTGGCGGCCAGTTTGAGCGCCGCCGCGCAACTCTTCACGGCGCGCGTGGCCGGGCAAGGCAACAAGCCTGCGGCGAAAGGTCCCACGGGGATTGATTTCAATCGTGAGATTCGCCCGCTGCTGTCGGACAACTGTTTTCAATGCCACGGCCCCGATGAAAAGCAGCGCATGGCGAAACTGCGCTTCGACACCAAAGAGGGCGCCTTCGCCAAAGCGGGCGTGATCGTTGCGGGAGCTGCGGCTAACAGCCGCTTGTTCAAACGCATCAGCAGCACCGATCCCGCCACCGTGATGCCGCCGCCGCAAAGCGGGCACAAGCTGACCGAACAGCAGATCGCCACGCTCAAACGTTGGATTGACGAAGGCGCGCAATGGAATGAGCACTGGGCCTTCGTCGCGCCCAAACGGCCCGAACTGCCCGCCGTCAAACAAACAGCCTGGCCGCGCAATCCGCTAGACCATTTCATTTTGGCAAAGCTGGAAAAGGAAGGCTTGAAGCCTTCGCCCGAAACCGAGCGGGCGACCTTGCTGCGGCGCGTTTCGTTGGATGTGACGGGCCTGCCGCCGACGTTGGCTGAAGTGGATGCCTTTCTCGCCGACAAGTCAGCCGATGCGTATGAGAAGGCCGTTGATCGTTTGCTGGCGTCGCCGCATTACGGCGAACGTATGGCGCTGCAATGGCTCGATCTGGCGCGTTATGCCGACACGCACGGCTATCACATTGATTCGCACCGCGAGATGTGGCCCTGGCGCGATTGGCTGATCAAGGCGTTCAACGTGAACAAACGCTACGATCAATTCACGGTCGAACAGTTGGCGGGCGATTTGCTGCCCCCCGCTGCTACAGAAGCTGCGACGCTCGAACAAAAGATCGCGTCGGGTTTCAATCGCAACCACATGATTAACTTCGAGGGCGGCGCGGTGCCCGAAGAGTATCAGAACGAATACGTGATTGATCGCGTGGAGGCGACGACGACCACCTGGCTGGGCCTGACGATGGGTTGCGCGCGCTGCCATTCGCACAAATTCGATCCCTTGTCGCAGAAAGAGTTTTATCAGTTCTACGCCTTCTTCAATAACGTCGCCGAAAAAGGGCTGGATGGCAATACCGGCAACGCGGGCCCCTTCCTGCCGCTGCCCACCGACGCGCAAAAAGCCCAACAGGAAGCCTTGACCAAGGCCATCGCCGACCGTGAATTTGCGCTGAGCGATAAAAATGTCGCGCCGTTGCAAGCAGCTTGGGAGCAGGGCTTGCTGGGCAAACTGGCCGTCGCGCCGGTGAATGGCCTGGTTGCGCATTACGATTTCGACGGCAGCCTCAGCGATTCATCCGGGCGTTATCAAAACGGGCGCACGGCGAAAGGCGATCCGACGTTCGGCGGCGGCATGATCAGCCGCGCCGTCAACCTCGACAACCAAACCGAACTGCGTTTCGGCAACGTGGGCACGTTTGAACGCGACAAGCCATTCACGCTGGCCGTCTGGTTGAAGCCGGGCCTGAGCAAGCCTGACACGCTTGTCTTGCAAAAAATCAGCGACGAACAGACGCGGCGCGGTTACGAATTGGTCATCGAGAATACGCGGTTGGATGAAATTCGGCGGCGCTCCGGTCAGTTCAAGCTGCGGCTGACCGCACAATGGCCGGATAACGCGCTGCAAGTGCGCACGAGAGGACTGTTAAACGACGGCGACTGGCGGCACGTTGCCATTGCTTACGACGGATCAGGCCAAGCAACAGGCGTGCAAATCTATTTCAACGGCGAACGCCAGGAGTTGGAGGTTTTGCAGGACAGCCTGAGCGGTTCTCTCAAAAGCGACACGGAATTGATGATTGGCGCCAAGGTCGCGGGCAATGCCTACGGTGGCGGCCTTGACGACCTGCGCTTGTATGAACGCGCGTTGAGCGCCGCTGAGATCGCGCAATTGGCTGTGCACTATCCGATTCAAACGATTCTCTCCGGCGTCAGCGGCAAACGCACCAAAGCAGAGAATGACCGCTTGCGCGAATACTTCCTCACACACATCGCCGACGCGGCATTGCAACGCCAATACGCCGAATTGAAAGAGTTGAAAAAGCAAAAGACCGCGCACGACAAAACCATTGTCAGCACGATGACGATGATGGAACTTGGCAAACCGCGCGACTCGTTCGTGCTGGCGCGCGGCGATTACCGCAACCAGACGGAAAAGGTTGCGCCCGGCGTGCCCGCCGTGTTGCCGCCGCTGCCGAGTGGCGCGAGGGTGAACCGGCTGGCGCTGGCGCAATGGCTGGTGGACGCGAATCATCCGCTGACGGCGCGCGTGGCGGTCAATCGTTATTGGCAGATGTTCTTGGGCCTTGGCCTGGTCAAAACGGTCGAAGACTTTGGTTCGCAAGGCGAGCCGCCCGTCAATCAGGAATTGCTGGATTGGCTGGCGACCGAATTCGTGCGCAGCGGTTGGGATGTGAAGGCGTTGCAACGGCTGATCCTGACTTCGGCCACCTATCGCCAATCGTCGAAGGTCACGCCGGCGTTGCATGACCGCGATCCTGAGAATCGCTTGCTGGCGCGCGGCCCGCGCTTCCGTTTGCCTGCCGAACTGGTGCGCGACAATGCGCTGGCGGTGAGTGGCCTGTTGAACAACAGCATCGGCGGGCCGAGTGTTTTCCCCTACCAACCGCCGGGCTTGTGGGAAGAGATGGCCTTTGGCGACGGCTTCACGATGCAAGCGTATGTGCAAAGCCACGGCGCGGATTTGTACCGCCGTTCAATGTACACGTTTTGGAAACGCACCGTGCCGCCCGCGACGCTGTCAACGTTCGACGCGCCGGATCGCGAGAAATGTGTGGCGCGCCGCGCTGTGACCAATACGCCGTTGCAGGCCTTGGTCACGCTGAACGATCCGACTTACGTCGAAGCCGCGCGCGTTTTGGCCGCGCGTGTTTTGCGCGACGGCGGCAAGGATGCGAGCAGCCGGATCGCGTTGATGTTTCGCTTGGCGACGGCGCGCAAGCCTTCGTTGCAAGAGGCGAAGGTGTTGCGCGAATTGTTGGCGCAGCAGTTGACGGTCTATCGTGGGAATGCGGCGGCGGGCAAGCTGTTGTTGGGGGTGGGCGAATCAGCGGCGGATGGCAAGCTGGAGCAAGCGGAGTTGGCGGCGTGGACGGTGGTGGCGAGCACGATTTTGAATTTGGATGAGACGATCACGAAGGAGTGAAAGGAAGTCGTATGTCAATCACACTTACATTGCCGGAATCAGTGGCGGCAAGGTTGCAAACAGAGGCGCGCGCGCGCCAGCGTTCCGCCGCGGAGTTAGCCGTTGAGTTGCTGGATCAGGCGCTGCCCGGCGCGGTGAATCAGGCGCTGGAAGAGTTGATGAGCAAAGTGAGCGCGAAACCGCCCAACCCTGCTTGTGTCAGACCGGCTGCCGGGTCATTGGCCGACGCTTTGACCGCGAGTAACACGGTTGAAGTTGCCGCGAACGGCGCTTTCGACTTGCCGGAGTGGCAGCGGCAATGGGCGGCGGTTGAGGCGGAAATGAAAGAGCTTGAACGGGCTAACGACCGGGCGGAAGGACAACTTTAACGATGGCGAGTTACCTGCTCAATACCAATCACGCCTCGCCGCTCGTGACGCTGCATCATCCGTTGCGCCAGCAGATATTGCTCGCCCAACAAGCCGGACACGAGTTTGCCGTTTGTGTGCCCGTGCTGAACGAGTTGTGGTACGGCATCAGTTTGCTGCCGCGCGCCGAGCAAAATCGTGCCGAGTGGCGACGGTTGCGTCAAACCATCGCCTGTTATGTGCCGGATGAATCGGATGGCCTGGACGCGGCGGAGTTGCGCGTGCAGTTGCGACGTGGCGGGCAGCAATTGGCGCTGGTTGATTCGCTGGTGGCGATTGTGGCCGTGCGTTATCACCTCATTCTGTTGACCAAAGACGGGGATTTTCAAAATATTCCACGGCTGCAAGTGGAGAACTGGATGTAGCTGTGTAGAGCCTACGGCAACAGCAACTACACGCAAGGGAGTAGCTTAACGGCATTCATTGCCAGTAAGCATGAAGTTGTTATGAGCACTGCGAAACAAGAAGTCGAAACGATGTTGCGTAAATTGCCGGATGATTGCTCGCTGGAAGACATCCAGTACCATCTTTATGTGCTCGAGAAAACGCGCCAAGGGTTGGAGCGTGCGCGGAAGGAAGGAGCTTTCACACAAGCCGAAGCCGAGGAGCGTTTGAGCAAATGGCGTGGACGGTGATTGGATGAGACGGCTACGAAGGAATAAAGTAACTGGGCCGAATAGAAAGGAGCGAGACTGATGACGATGACACTCACATTGCCGGAAAACCTGGCTGCCCGCTTGTTGCGCACGGCGCAGACGCGGAACCGGCGGGCGGAAGAAGTCGCCGTTGAGTTGCTGAATCAGGCGTTGGATGCCGAGCCGGATCAGTTGGAGTTTGTGCCGCCGACCTTGGAAGAGGTCGTGGCGCGCATCCGCGCCACGCCGCCGAATCCCGAGATGATCCGTCCGCCCAATGGTTCATTGGGCGAGTACCTGGCCGCCAGCATCGCCGCCGAGGATCCAAACGAGCCGTTCGATGTTGAGGCATGGAATCGTCAGTGGGCAACCGTCGAGGCTGAGATGAAGGCCGTCACCAGCGCGAATGACTTTGCGGAAGGACGCGGTTGACATGGCTCGTTACCTGCTCGATACCAATCACGCTTCACCACTGGTCACGTTGCATCATCCATTGCGGCAGAAAGTGCTGAATAGCTGGGCAGCGGGCGACGAGTTTTCAATTTGTGTGCCGGTGTTGAGCGAGACCTTGTTCGGCATCAGTGTCCTGCCGCGCGCTGTGGCGAATCGCGCCGAGTGGCGGCAGCTTCGCCAGCGCTTGACTTGTTATCAGCTTGAAGAGACGGATGCGGAGTATGCGGTGGACTTGCAGCTTTCCTTGCGCACCAAAGGCTGACAACTGGCGATGGTGGATGCGCTGATCGCGGCAATCGCCATTCGCTACGATCTGACTTTGCTTACCGAAGACAAGGATTTCCGGCCGATTACGCAACTCAAACGGGAAAACTGGCTGTGATGCAGTCAACCGCTAACAAGCACCATACAAACCAAGCCGAGGGAAAACGCATGACATTGACTGAAGTGATGCAGCAATTGGAAGCCTGGGGCACCGCGCAAAACCGCAAAATTTACGCGCGCCACGGCGCCGGCCCGAAGATGTTCGGCGTGAGTTACGCCGATCTGTACGCCCTGCAAAAGAAGCTCAAGGTCAACCACGAATTGGCGTTGCAATTGTGGGCGACGGGCAACAACGACGCGCAGGTGCTGGCGACGCTGATCGCCGACCCGCTGGCGCTGACCGACAAACAGGCCGAGGAATGGGTGAAGTCGTTTTACAACTACGGCCAGGCGGAGATGTTCGCGCGCTTGTTCTGGCGCTCGCCGCTGGCGCGCAAGAAGGTCGAGAAGTGGCATAAGGCGAAAAGCGAGTGGATCGCCAGCGCGGGTTGGGCGTTGCTGGCCTTGCTGGCGCTGAACGACCAGGAATTGCCGGATGAGTTTTTCGCGCCGTACTTGGACTTGATTGAGGGCGGCATTCACCAGCAGCCGAATCGCGTGCGGCACGAGATGAACGGCGCGCTGATCGCCATCGGGCTGCATAGCGACAGGCTGGAAACACGCGCGCTGGCCGTGGCGGCCAAGGTCGGCAAGGTCGTCGTGGATCACGGCGAGACCGGTTGCAAAACGCCCGACGCGGCGGAGTACATCAAGAAGGCGCAGTTCCGGCACAAGAAGATCAAAGCGAAAGCCGCCGCTGCCGCCAATGCATAGGCTGGCCGCAGCGGCAAGGAACAGCACAATGAAAAAAGCACTGACACTGACATTGATGATCGGATTGATGAGCGCGGCGCTCGTTCGGGTGAACGATGCGGCGCGCGCGCAGATGCGGGCGGGCGCAGAGAATTTACGCGTGGCAGGGTTGCGCGCGGTGGTGACCGTGCAACGCGATGAACGCGGCATCCCTTACATCGAAGCCGCCAACGATCACGATCTGTATTTCGCGCAAGGCTACGTCACGGCCAGCGACCGGCTGTGGCAGATGGATTTGCTGCGGCGCACGATTCGCGGCGAACTGTCGGAAATCTTCGGCAAGACCGCGTTTGAAGAGGACAAACGGCGGCGCACGCTGGGCTATGCCAAACAATCCGAAGAACTGGCGGCGAAAACTACGGGTGAGACGCGCGCGACGATGCAAGCCTACGCCGATGGCGTGAATGCTTACCTCGCCGCGTGCGAGCCGGCCAAATTTCCGGCGGAGTTCCGCATTCTGAAATACCAGCCGCGCCAATGGACGGTGGCCGATTCGCTGGCGCTTGCCTTTCTGATGATGGAGAGCCTCTCGACGACGTGGCAGGCCGATGTGATGCGCGCGGCGCTCGGCGACCTGCCCGCTGCGCAACGCGAAGAGTTGCTGATGGAATTCACCGACATGATTGCCGACCCCTCGAATTGGGATAACTCGCAACACGGCCTCACGCTGGGCGAATCCGGCGATCCGCAAAGCCCGCATTACACCGATCAGTTGAACGATTGGCGCAACGTCACGCCGCGCGCTTTCCCGTTCAGCGCGGCAGCGGTGCGGCGGGCGGCGCAGCAGACGCTGACTTTACAATCCGCGAATTGAAGGACAGGTTGCATGGCGGACAAGACCCACATCCACGACAAGTTTTTCAAGGAACTGCTGGGCCGGCCGGAGATCGCGGCTGATTTCCTGCGCTACTATCTGCCCGCCGAAGTCGCGGCCGTGCTGGATGTAAGCGCGCCGGAGCCGGTGCGCGAGGCCTTTGTTGACGATGAACTGCAAGAGCATTTTGCCGACCTGCTCTATCGCGTGCGTTTGCGTGAAGGGCGCGAGGCCTTCGTTTTCATGCTGTTTGAACACAAGAGCGCGCCGGATAGATGGGTGGCTTTCCAGGCCTTGCGCTATCAGGTGCATTTGTGGGAAAGACTGCGGGCGGAAGGCGTCAATGAATTGCCGCCGGTTTACACGGTGATCTTTTATCACGGAGAATCGCCCTGGCGCAGCCCATTGAATTTTCGCGCGCTGGTGGCGATTGATGCGGATTCGCCGTTGCTCAAACACATACCGGAATTCGAGTGCTATCTGCTCGACACGGCGGAACTCGAGGCGGTCGAATTGCGGGGCGCGCCGCATTTGCAGATTGGATTGCTGCTCTTCAGGGATTTGTCCAAACGGGATGGGCGCGCCTGGCTGCCCGCCGTCTTTGATTTGTTTGAGTCAGGCGATGCTTATCTCAAAACCGTGATTACCTACATTTCAACTGTGCGTGATGACCTGCCAGGCGCGGAAATACGTGCGACACTGGCAGACGCGCGCAGCAGGAAAGGAGACCAAATGCCGAACGCAATAGATGAATGGATTCAAGAAGGAAGACAGGAAGGAATCCTGTTGGGAATGCTGACGCAGACGCTCAGGTTGTTACGTCGTCGTTTTGGAACCTTGGACGAGATGACGACCGCGCAATTGGGGCGGCTGACGACCGAGCAGCTTGGCGAACTCGGCGAAGCCTTGTTCGATCTTTCAACCAAGCCGGAATTGGAAGCCTGGTTGCGGCAACTGCCCACGCGGCATTGACCCGCTCAACTACTCTTCAAACGACTTGAAAGAAAGGGCAACGGATGAACCTGAAACATGAACTCGATCTGCAATTAACTCGCCGGCAACTTTTCGGACTCGGCGCCAAAGGCATCGGCTTGGCGGCCCTTTCCGCCTTGCTGAATCAAGATGGCTATGCGGCGCAAGAACCAAATGCGCGCGACGCCAAAACCGGCGGTCTCATTGGTGTGCCGCACCACACGCCCAAGATAAAACGCATCATCTACCTGCATCAATCGGGCGGCCCGTCGCAACTCGACACCTTTGATTACAAGCCCGCGCTCGAAAAATTGCACGGCAGCGAACTGCCCGATTCGATTCGCAACGGCCAGCGCATCACCGGCATGACGTCGGGGCAGAGCACGTTCCCGTGCGCCAAATCCATCTTCCAATTCAAACAGCACGGGCAGTCGGGCGCCTGGGTCAGCGAACTGTTGCCGCACACGGCCAAGCTCGTGGACGACCTGACCATCATCCGCACGATGAACACCGACGCCATCAACCACGATCCGGCGATCACCTTCATCCAGACCGGCTTTCAACAACCGGGCCGTCCGAGCATGGGCGCATGGGTTTCGTATGGCCTGGGCAGCGAGAATCAAAGCCTGCCCGCCTACATCGTCTTGCTCTCGACGGCGCACGCGATCAACACCGATCAGCCGCTGTTTTCGCGCCTCTGGTCGAGCGGCTTTCTGCCTTCGTCCTATCAAGGCGTGCGCTTGCGCGGCGGTGGCACGCCAGTGCTGTACCTGGACGACCCGCCGGGCGTGGATAAGAAAACGCGGCGGCAGATGCTGGACGCGGTCGCCAAGTTGAACAAGCTGAAACACGACGATTACGGCGACCCCGAAATCGAAACGCGCATCGCGCAATACGAGATGGCCTACCGCATGCAAACCAGCGTGCCCGACCTGATGGATTTATCGAAAGAACCGGATTCAGTTTTTGAAATGTATGGGCCGGAAGCGCGCCGGCCAGGCACCTACGCGGCGAACTGTTTGCTGGCGCGGCGGCTGGCCGAGCGTGGCGTGCGCTTCATCCAGCTTTACCATCGCGGCTGGGATCAGCATAACGACCTGCCGCGCGACCTGGCCTTGCAATGCAAAGGCACCGATCAGCCGACGGCGGCGCTCGTGCAGGACTTGAAACAGCGCGGCTTGCTCGACGACACACTGGTCGTCTGGGGCGGCGAATTCGGGCGCACGGTCTATTGCCAGGGCAAGCTGACGCCAGAGAATTACGGACGCGATCATCACCCGCGCAATTTTTGTATGTGGCTGGCCGGGGGCGGCGTGAAGAAAGGCCAGGTGCTGGGCGAGACCGATGATTTCAGCTACAACGTGGTCAGCGATCCGGTCTCGGTGTTCGATCTGCAAGCGACGCTGCTGCATCTGCTGGGCATTGATCACAAACGGCTGACGCATAAATTTCAGGGACGGCATTACCGGTTGACGGATGTGCATGGGGAATTGGTAGAGAAGATTTTGGCCTGATGCGGTACGCGGAATCAACGAGGAGTGCAAACCAATGATGACGATCACGCTCAAAGTGCCTGATGAAATGGCTGGCCAGCTTGACGCTATGCAAGACCGGCTGCCAGCGTTGCTCTACGAAGTGCTGAAATCAAAGCCGGGGCAACGGAGCGCCGCCGTCATCCCCTCAGGCGCGGCGCATCCGGCTTATCGGGAAATGTTTGATTTTCTGGCTTCCGGGCCGTCTCCGGGGCAGATCATCGCGCACCGCCCCACAGCCGCGCTGCAGCAGCGGGTCGCCGAGTTGCTGGAAAAGAACCGTGAAGCAGGCTTGAGCGAAGGGGAATCGGCTGAG
>JANOWX010000528.1:0-1679 GCA_031418175.1 Acidobacteriota bacterium
CGCAAGCCGCCCAGCCCGAGCACCCAGACGATAAACGCCACAAACAAAATGATGAAGAAATCGAAGGCCAGCAGATAGGGGCTGTAGAAACCCATCAGCACCAGACCGATGATGACTTGCAGCAAGGCCGAAGGGCCGTCCAGCAAAATCCTCGACATCGCTTTCTGAATCGTGATGACATCGAAGAAGCGGTTGACCAGTTGCGGCGCAAATTCGCGGTTCAACACGGCGTGCTGAATGCGCGGCAGGCTCTCGGCCAATTGCAGCGAGATGCGCGCAAACACGCGCTGTTGCAGCTTCTCTTGCAACGCCAGCTTCAACAGCCGCAGCACGCCGGCAAAAATCAGCGCGCCCAGCACGCCGAAGGCCAGCACCACCAGCGGCTGAATCATCACGCCCGCCGCGATGGTATTGACCAGCGCCTGCGCCGCCAGCGGCACCGCCAGCGACAGCAAGCCGATCAGGATGACATAGAGCACGATCACCAACAGGTCGTTGCGCTCCAGCCGCAGCATTTGCCGCAGGCGTTGAAACGGCGTCGCGTGGTGCTCGTGAAGTTGTGGTTCCGCGTGTGCTTCCATATTTCGCTGGCGCTGCGCGCCAAGGCATATGCTTATCAACAACTATGCCAAGCGGTGCTGCGCGGTTGAAATGGTGGTATTCAGGCTGTGGCAGGATGTCACAGCGCGGCGGCGGTGGCGCTGGCGCTGTCGGCAATTGGCGCAATCTGTCTCAGTCGTGTGGTCATACGTCGCAAATTACGGGTGAAGCAGGCCGCGCAAGAGCGGCGCGAGCGCAGCGGCCTCGGCCAAAAAGCCGTCGTGCCCGTGCGTGGATTGCAATTCGGCGTATTCGACCGGCACACCCGCCGCGCGCATCCGCTCGCTCAAAGCTTCGACTTCGGTGGCGGGAAAGAGCCAATCCGAAGAGATGCCGACCAGCAACGTTTTGGCTTTGATGCGTTGCAACGCGGCGGCTTCGGATTCATAGCCACGCTCCGGCGCGAAATTGTCCATCGCCTTGGTAATCACGACGTAAGCGGCCGCGTCGAAACGCCGCATGAAAATCTCACCCTGATAATCCAGATAGCCCGCAATGTCGTAGCGTTCAGTCAACCCGCGCTGCGGCTCTTCGCCATTGCGATTGGGCCGGCGGCCAAAACGTTCTTGAAAGAGTTGCTCCGATTTATACGAACACATCGCCAGCGCGCGCGCCTGCGCCAAGCCGGCGTACGGCGGTTCAGCCGCGTCGTAGCGCCCTTCCCGCCAACGCGGATCATTGAAGATCGCCTGCCGTTGCAGATGATTCAGCGCCAACCCCATGGCCGTCAGCGGCGCGGCCCCAATCGCCGCACAACGTTCGACGCGCGCCGGCCAATCAATCGTCCATTGAATAGCTTGCATCCCGCCAATCGAACCGCCGATCACCGCGCGCAATTTCTCGACGCACAGATGATCCAGCACTGCCGCCTGTGCTCGCACCCAATCGCGCACCGAAACTAGCGGGAAATCCGCGCCATACAACTCGCCCGTCGCCGGATTCACATCGCGCGGGCCGGTTGAGCAGTAACACGAACCGGTCACGTTCACGCACACCACGAAATCGAGTTCGAGATCGAACACAGGGCTATACCACAGCGGCCCCCAATCGCCCGCGCGCGCCGAACCCGATAGCGCATG
>JANOWX010000529.1:0-20508 GCA_031418175.1 Acidobacteriota bacterium
GTACAACTGCGCCGGCGGGCCAACCCCGTGGGCGCTTTGGGGCTCGTCCTGGCGCACAGCAAGCTGCCCGCGCGCGTAACGATCCGCCAGGTCGTTTTCGACGGCGACGAGTTGCTCGAACACTTCGGCGTCTGCCGCAAAACGGTCTTCCAGCGCCGCTTGTTCGGCGGGCGCGGCTGCGCCCAACAGATAGCGGGTCATTTCAAGTTTGGTTTCCTTCGCTAGTGACATGCTTCATCAATTACGGGTGGCGGCGTGCCCGCTTTCATATCGCGCCTTTTTGGCGGGCGCAGCGCAGCACGCAAGCCGCCAGTTTGTCGCGCCAGCGCTGCACGCGGTTCGCCAACGCCGCGCGGTGCAGCCCCAACCGCGCAGCCAGCGCGGCGCGCTGTTGAATGTGCGGGCGGTTTTCAGCCTGATAGTAATCGAGCAACAACGCGCGCGTGTCTGCGGGCAGTTGCGCCAGACAGCGTTCCAGGCATTGGGCGTAAATCTCAGCGGCAGCGGTTTCAGCGCCGTGCGGCGCGGCGGCGGGTTCAACCTTCAACTCATCCCAATCAGCGCGGCGCGCGTCGTGTCCTTTGAACGTTTCGAGCAACACCAGCCGCGCGATTTGCATGGCATAAGCGCGCACGTCTTGCACCGCCGTGCCTTCGTCCAGTTTGCGCGCCAGGCGATTGAGCGTTTCATCCGCGCGTTCGTCGCAGAATGTCGCGCCGCGCCATTCAAAAAAGCGCAGCAGCATCCGCCGCAAGTCTTCATATTTTTCACCGGCGCGCGCGCGGTCGGCATCCAGCCGTTCCAACAAGGCAGCGAACGCGTCGGCGGTGAGTGACCAGGCCATGGGTAAAAAATCAAAAGGCAAAAGGCAAAAAACAAAAGGCAAAAATAAAACCTGGCGCAAAGCAGTCTTCCATTGCGTCGAACCTGGCAGCGAAAGACATCAATGAAAGTTCTGCACTTTTGCCTTTTGCCTTTTGCCTTTTGGTTTTACGCAGTTCATTTCCATTCGCCCTGCAACACAAATGCGCCCCAATAATACGGCGCGCGCCAGGCGGGCTTTTTCCGCAGTTCGAGTTGCGCCTGCCGCAGCGCTGCTGCCGGGCGCAGTTTTTCTTTCAACAGCCCGCGATAGAAACGCTTCATCAACACCGCCGTCGCCGCATCGTTGACTTGCCACAAGCTGGCGACGACGCGCGGCGCGCCCGCGTACATAAACCCGCGCGTGAGGCCGATGAGGCCTTCGCCTTTGATGTCTTTGCCGAGGCCGGTTTGGCAGGCGCTCAACACGACGAGGTCGGCGTTGAGCTTGAGGTTATAAATTTCGTTGAGGCGTAAATAGCCGTCTTGCGGCTGGCCGCTTTCATCCACCAGCGAAAGCGCGAGGCCGCTGAGTTCAGGGTGCGCGCTGTCGAGCAGGCCGTGCGTGGCGAAATGGATAATGCGGTATTGCGCCAGTTGCTCGCTCAACGCCGTCGCGCGGCTGGCTTGAAAGTCGAGCGCTTTCAAAGACGCAGCGGGCGCGAAGGCCGTGATGGCTTCAGCTTCGTCACGGCTGAAGAGTAAGCGTTGTAAGCCCGCGCGCTCAGCGCCCGTGACGCTGCGCACGGCGCGTTGCAATGAAGACGCGACGAGCGCAGCGGGCTGCTGCATTGTTGGCGCGGGCGGCGCAACAGATTGTTTGGTCAGGGCAGTTTTCACGCGGGAATCAGCCTCGCTAAACACCGGATCGCCCAACACCGCCACGGTCTGTGCGGCCGGTGCGCGCCCGGCCAATTCTTTGCGCAACACCGCCAGCACCGAAGCCGAGGGCAGGCTGATAATTTCGTGATTGGTCAGCAACGATTGGTTGGAAGCTGGGGCAGGTAAAACGCCAAACGGGATGTATTGCAACGCGCCCGGCGCAACGATGAGCAGGCGTTTGTTTTTCCATCTGCCGCTGAGCTGGCCCGCCAGCGGCGCCAGCAACAGTTGACTGAGCCTGCGTGCTGGCTCGCCTGGGTTTTTTGCTTGAACTGGTTGCGTGCTGAGCAACCGATAAACAGCACGCGCCGCTTGCTCGATTTCAGCGCGCTTGGGCAAGACATAACTCTCAAACACGCTGGCGGTGACGACGAACAAATGGCTGCGTTGCGGGCCCAGCGCGAATTCGAGCAGGACGGTTTCTTCATCCAGCACTTGTTGCTGAATGTCCATGAGCGTGAGGGCTTGCGGTTGTGTCAACGCGGCATAGCGCGGACTGGCGGCGCGCAAGCGTGACTGGCTTTCCTGGTATTGCCAGGTCAGCGCCGCGATTTCTTTTTCGCTGGCTTGCAATTGAGCTGCGGTGGGCTGGCCGCTCAACAGGCGCGAACGCGCTGCCGCTTGCGTATTCAAAAGCGTTTGCAGGCGCGTCTGTTCGGCTAACAACTCGGCATCTACGCCCTGCTTGATTTCAGCCTGCGCTTCGGCAAGCAACTCAACCAGCGACCGCGCTTGCGTGCTTTCGTTGAGCGCCAAAGCGGCGGCGGGTTCGTTTTGTTTCATCAACAAGTCAACGTAGTAAGGATAAACATCCTGGGCAAAGGTGGCGAAACTGCTGCGCGATTCCTGGCCGCGCAATTGGGTGCGCATGGTTTCATTGAGACGAAAGAAGTCCTCGAAATAAGGCCGGGCCTCGACCAGCTTGTTCTGTGCGGCGAGCAGCAGCGCCAGATCACCAGCGAAAACGCGTTCAAGGCTGGCGCTTTGAATGCGCCGCGCAATTTCCCAACCTTGTTGCACGCATTGCTGCTGTTTGTCGAAGTTTTCTTGCCTGGCATAAAGCTTCCCCAAGCCTCTGAGAATCAGGGCCTCAATATCAACTACACGCGCCGCGTGGGCGGCTGCCAGCGCGCCTTCCCAATTGACGCGCGCTTGTTCGAGATCGCCTGCTTGAAAAAATAACGTCCCCAGGCCGTTGAGCGTGCGCGCCAGCCCGGCCTGGTCGCCCACCGCGCGGCGCAAGACGACTGCTTGCTCGTAATAGTTGCGGGCTTTCACGGGATCGAGTACCAGATAAACCAAGCCCAAATTATTGAGCGTCACTGCCTGACCGAACTTGTGCCCGGCGGCATTGACGATTTGCAGTGCCTCTTCCAAGGGCACCAGCGCAGCCTGAGCGCGCCCGACGTTGTGCAAGGCGACGGCTAGCGCATTCAACGATGGCGCAAGGTCCAGCGGCGGCGCGTTGATTTGCCGTTTGATTGCGATGGACAGGCTCGTGGCGTCAATGGCTTTTTGATAATCGCCCAGCCCGTTATAAACAAGCGCCAGGTTGTTGTGCGCTGCCGCCAGACCGTTTTGGTCAGCGAGAGTTGAATAGAGTTGCCGGGCTTGCTCAAAGACCTCGATGGCACGCTGCTTTTCGCCGATTTGATCCAGCGACAACCCCAGGCCATTTAACGAAACGCCATGCAATTTGCTCGCTCCCAGTTGTTGGGCAGCGGCAACAGCGGATTCGTAAGTGGCGCTTGCCTGGCCGGCGCGTCCGGTCACGCGATAAAGATCGCCCAGATGAATCAGCGTCGCCGCGATTTCATACTGATCGTTGCGTTCGCGCCAGAGCGCCAGCGCGCGTTCGTATTGCGGTTCAGCCTTGAGCGCAGCGCCCTGATAGTTTTCATAAAGCCCGGCCAGCTTGTTGACGGCAATTGCCAGACCGTCACGCGCGCCCGCTTTTTCCAGCAGGTCAATCGCGGCTTCGTTATCTTTGATCGTTTGCGCCAGCGCCGCGCGCCCTTGCGTATCTAACGCGTGCGCAGCCCGCCGCAGCAACGCAAAGGCCTTGGCGGTCTGCTGCTCGCGTTCAGTTGGCCTGGCTTGCACGTGCGCCAATAACTGATAGCTGCCCGACTGATTGAATTTCTCGGCGGCGGAAACTTGCAGCGTAAACGTGCCACTGCTTTCGGCCAGATAGAAAATCACCTCTTCGCCTTTCAGATAGCTGCGCGATGAACTGGCGGCCTCATTTCCTTCAGGGTCGAACCACGCCATGGCCAGATCAACTGAAATTTGCCGCGCCGTGATTTGCACGTATTGCCCGGCTTGCAGTGCAAGGCTGTAACTGTGTGACGTGTTGGCGGGCAGTTCGCGCTCAACTGGCGCATCAACCGGCAAAGCTGTTGCTTGGGCCTTGGCGGTAAGTGGTGTTGACAGCAAGCCAAAGTAGCAAAGGGAACTCAGGCAAAAAAATAGAATTAGCCCTGGTACGGCACGCGTTGATTCGGTAGATAAACAAAACACATGGTCTCCTGAACCGAGCGCTAATGTGTGTGGGGAGTGTCTGCAAGAACAACGGCCGCGCGATTATATGTGATTTGCCGGGGATGAGAAGCTTGTAGGCGTCGGCTGCGCCGCACCTGCCCAACTGGCGGTTTGCCCCGTTTTGTCACCCCTGCTAGCCTTACGCTCTATGCCAGACAAAGTACGTTTGCTGATCTGTTGCTTAAGCCTGCTTTGGGTGAGTGCACCGGCGTTGAGCCAAACGCCGCGCGCCGCGCAGTCCAAAGCGAAACCCAAATCCGCTGGGGCCCCGCGCCGCCTGGCCTTTGCCGAAGCCCAAAAATTATTGGGCGACGCGCGCGAGGGTGATTTGGAAAAACTGCTGCGGCGCGAGCAGGTAAGCTATACGCGCACGACGCTCGCCAGCGGCCAGGTGCTCGAACTCTTTTATCAGGTCACCGCCAATCAACCAAGTACGGCAGGTAAAGCCGGCGGCAAGCCGCGCACCGTGCCGGGCTACGGTGTGCTCTATGAATCGCTGGCCGTGTATACCGAAGACAAGCGCCCGCGCCACGCGTTGGAAGGGTTGATTCCCGACGGCGGCGCTTTTGTCGCGGCGCTGCCGCAATTGATCGCGCGGCTGGAAAAGCGTTTGCGCGCCGGACGGCTGGACTATTCGCGCGCCAGTTTGCGCAAGCTGGATTCATTCATCGCCGCTTATCGCAGCAATCACCTGAGCAGCGAAACCGATGCGGGGCTGTTTCAGGAATTGACGGCCTATTACGGCGAAACGCTGCGCCGCGCGCTCAACGCCGAATGGCAGGTGCTGAATGAACGCGTCGGCAAAACGCAGCACGTGCAGCCCGAACCCAATTTGCGCTTCACACCCAACGGCGCGTTGCGCAGCTTGGTGGTCAAACCCTGGAGCAGCGTCTTTAACGCGCTTTATGATGAAGCGCAACGGGGCGGGGCGGTAACGCGGGCGTTTGACACCGATGTGGCGGCCCGCTGATTGCGGATTGCGGATTGCGGATTGCGGCGTTATAAGTGCCGCGCATTTCCAACCTTTCACATACCAGCGGAGGATTTTTATGTTCGGACTTACCCGAGTCGTTTTAGCAGCCGTGTTTGCGTTGCTGTTGTGCGGCAGCGCTGCACAGGCGCAGGTCAAAACCGTTTCGATCACGCCCGCCAATGCCGAGGGCGAAGTCGGCCAGCAAGTGAAACTGGCCGTCAGCGGCCTGGATGCCGAGGGCAAAACCGTTGACCAGAAAGCGATGCTCTGGGCCGCCATGCCCGGCGATCTGGCGGTGGCCGGCAACGACGGCGTTGTCACGCTGTTTGCGCCGGGCGAAGTCACCGTGATCGCCGTGGTCGGCGGCAAACTGGGCCGCGCGACGATTCGCGTCAAACCCGCGCGCGTGGCCAAAATCGAATTTGAAAAGCTAAGCGCCGCGCTGGTCGCGGGCGGTGCGCTAAAACTCAATGCCCAAGCCATCGGCGCGAATGGCGACCCGCGCGCCGATGTGGCGTTGAACTGGTCATCCGCGAATCCCGCCGTGGCGACGGTGGATGCCGCCGGGCTGGTCACAGGCGTTGCGCCGGGCAAAACGAAGCTGCTGGCGAAGGCCGAAAACGTCACGGGCGAATTGGCCATCGAAGTCGTCAAGAGCAATGTGCGCAGCGTCACGCTTACGCCGAAATCATCCAATCTAAGCATGGGTATACGCGCCGGTGATGTCGTGCGCTTCGGCGCCTTGGCCAAAGACGCGAGCGGCGGCGCATTGAAAAACGCGGCGGTGCGTTGGGCTGTCAGCGGCGCGGGCGCGTTGATCGAAAGCGATGGCGGCTTTGTCGCCGCACGCCCCGGCGCCTATGTCGTGACCGCGACGGTGGGCGATCAGACCGCCTCGGCCTCGGTCATCGTCGCGCCGCGCAATGCCGAGCGTGAATTGGTGCAAGTCGGACGTGTGCGGCTCAAAGACATGCAAGCGTCTGAGCAATGGATGTTCGGCCATTATCTTTACGTCTCGACGATCTGGGATCAGCTACAGGTTTATGACATCAGCGACCCGACCAAGCCGCAGTTGACCGACACCGTCAAGGTGGATGCGCGCGTGGTCAATGACGTCAGTCTCACGCCCGACGGCAAAATCGGCCTGCTCACGCGCGAAGGCGCTTCCAGCCGCAAGAACGGCATCGTCTTTTTGGACACGAGCGATCTGGCGCATCCCAAAGTGCTGTCAGAATACACGGCCACGGTCAGCGGCGGCGTGCACAGCGCCTTTATTGACGGGCATTACGTCTATTTGACCGACGACGCGACGGGTTCCATGCGCGTGATTGATTTCGCCGATGTCAAAAATCCGAAGGAGGTCGCGCGCTGGGAAGTGCCGCTGCGCGTGGCGGGCAACGCGGGCACGGGCGACGCCTTTTCCGCCGGACGCTATTTGCACGACGTGCAGATCAAGGACGGCCTGGCTTATCTGGCCTACTGGCGCGATGGCTTGGTGATTCTGGACGTGGGCGCGGGCATCAAGGGCGGCAAGCCCGAAAAGCCTGTGCTGGTCAGCCAACTGCGTTTCAACCACAACGAACTTTACGGCGACGGCTGGCTGGCGGGGACGCACGAGGTTTACCGCTACAAGAATTACGTCTTCGTCGGCGATGAAGTCTTTCCGGGCGAGTTCAACATCTATGACAAGACGCGCATCCCGGCGCGCGGCGTCTTGCACGTGGTGGATGTGTCGGACATCGCCAACCCGCGCAAAGTGGCCGAATACGCCGTGCCCGAAGGCGGCGCGCACAACGTCTGGGTGCAAGACGACGTGCTGGTGATGGGCTATTACGGCGGCGGCGGGCGCGTGCTGGATGTGTCGGGCGAATTGCGCGGCGACCTCTATCAGCAAGGGCGCGAGATCGCGCGGCTGTGGACGGGCGACCCGCAAGGCTTCCGGCCCAACGTGCCGTTCACCTGGGGCGCGCGCCAATTCGGCGAGCACATCTTTTTCAACGACATCAACTCCGGGATTTGGATTATGAGGCTGGGCAAGCCGAGGCGGATTGGTTCGACCACGGCGCCGGGCGAGTAAGAAGCGAGTTGGGCCAGGAGAATTGAAATGCCTCTGTCCGGGAAAAGCACCGCAGCCAAAGGACGCGCCGCAAAACAGGCGTATCAGGTTTTCCTCAGCCACTCATCAGCGGATTTGTGGATCGCCGGCCAGATGCGGAAGGAACTTGAGGCACGCGGGATTGCGGTTTGGCTGGATGAGCGGGACTTGGCGGGTGGTGATATTGTGTTGGCAAGCATTGAAGCCAGTATCAGAGCTTCGGATGAGGTGCTGGTGTTGGTTTCGCCGGAGAGCCTCAAATCGCAATGGGTGGGCGCGGAGATTGCGCTGGGTTACAGCAATCACAAGCGAGTTACCCCTGTGTTACTTTATGTTGCCCCCGAAAGATTAGGGTTATTGTCAGGCGCCAAGGCCGTTGAGTTAAACGATTTCGATCACTACTTGCGTGAAGTAAGGCAACGCGCCGCCTTGCGCAAGTGAGATAAGAGGTTATGAGCATGACGCGAAGAACTGGAAAAACAGCTAGTAACGGCGCTCAACCCGAGCCAGCCGTCTTTGTTAGCACAGCGAAGCTGGGCCGGCGTGTCCGGCAAAAAATGCGGGCCGCAGGTCTGAGTCTGGAAACCGCGGCGAAGCAGGCAGGAATTGGCGCGGCCACGCTACGCCGGATTGTGAGCGGCGAGCATCCGCCGAATACGCGCACGCTGACGCGGCTGGCTGAATGGCTCGACGTTCCGCTTGAGAAGCTCGTCGAACGGAAGAAAGACGTGTTTGTCGGTTCGACACAAGACGATATTGTTTTGAATAAGGATTTGGTCAGGCGGTTACGATCTGCCGGCGTTGAGGTATTTCCGGTAAACAACCGGGCCTTGGCGAGCGATGTTATTTTGGGCTTTGACCAGGATTATTTGCGCGAGGCGAGCAAGGTGTTGTTGTTACTCACCAACCGGTCAATCAACAGTCACGGTTTGTCGTCACAACTTGGCTTGGCGTATGGCTTGGGCAAGCTGGTTACGTTGGTGCTGGTGGACTTGGAAGCGGCTGCGTTAGCGCCCATCTACAAAGGCATTTCGTCCATTAAGTATGCCGATCTGCTGGTTGACCCTTCGCGTCTTAGCACAACGCCGGCCAGTTCAAAGAATGCAACACACGCTTCAAGGAGATAACGATGCGCAAAAAATTCCATCAACTGTTTTTCTGTTTTGCCCTATTGGGCAGCGCCGCCCTGAGCAGCTTCTTTGCAAACGAAGCGCGAGCGAACAAAGACACAGTCACCTTCACCAAACACGTTGCCCCCATCCTGCAAAAACGCTGCGAAGAGTGCCACCACGCAGGTGGCGCCGCGCCGATGGCGTTGGTCACTTACGAACAGACGCGCCCCTGGGCCAAGGCGATCAAGGAAAAAGTCGCCAGCCGCCAGATGCCGCCCTTTCACGCGACCGGCGCGGTGGGCCGCTATCTGGACGATCCACGGTTAACTGACGCCGAGATCGCCACGCTCACGCAATGGGTGGAGGGCGGCGCGGCCAAAGGCAATGCCAAAGACGCGCCCGCGCCGCTGGCCTGGAAGAACGAGTGGAAGCTGGGCCAGCCGGATTTGGTGTTGAAGGTCAAACAGGCCTACACGCTACCGGCGAAGTCGAAGGACAAGTATGTCTTCTTCGTCTTCGATCACGTCTTTGCCGAAGACACCTGGGTGAGTTCCATCGTCACGCGGCCCGGCAATCCCAAAGCCGTGCATCACGCCAACACGCACCTCGTGCCGCCCAGCGTGACTGCGCCTGCCGAAGGTTATTTCGGCCCCGATTTTCAACCCGGCAAGAACGGCACGGTCATGATTTCGGGCTGGGTGCCCGGCACCAATGACGTATTGCTGCCCGCCGGCACCGCTGTGAAGATTCCCAAAGGCATGCGCTTCGGCATTCAGATTCACTACGGGCCGACTGAAACGGAGTTGACCGATGCGACTTCGCTGGGGATTTATCTGGCCGACGGCACGATCAACAAAAATCTGCGGATGATGTTCGGCGACCGCAAGGATTTGGCGATTCCACCGGGTGAGGCGAACTATTCGCTGACCTCGAAATCCACCTTTGCCACTGACGGGCTGATTCGTTTCTTCCACGTCCACATGCATCTGCGCGGCAAATCGTATGCGTTCCGTTTCACCTATCCCGACGGGCGGGTGGAGACGGTGTTTGACGTGCCCAACTACGATTTCAACTGGCAGCGCAGCTACATTTTGAAAGAGCCGCTACGCGTGACCAAAGGGACGCAGGTCGAATTCATCGGCGCTTATGACAACAGCGCCAAAAACAAATTCAACCCCGATGCCACGCAAACCGTGCGCTGGGGCGAGTTCACCAACGACGAGATGATGCAGGGCCGCATCTTCTGGGAGTCGGTGGATGAGCAGTTGAATTTGAAGGTCAAGAAAGGCCGCGTCGTACCGACCGGATCCGCCGAACGCGAATGAACCGAGAAGAACTGGGCCTGACGATCATCATCTACATTTCCTTCGTCATCAGCATCGCCTTTGAATGGCTGTACTGGCGGCGCAAGGGGATTCGCACGAAGTACGAGGCGCGCGATTCCCTCGCCAATTACGTGCTGCTCGCGCTGACCGTCGCCATTACCGAACCGGCCAAGGCGCTCTTCATCGTGGCCGGGCTGGGCTGGTTTTACGAACACGGCTTGCAATGGATGCCGAACACCGGCTGGTCATTCGCGCTGGCGTTTCTGGGCGTAGACCTGGGTTATTACTGGTTTCATCGGATGAGCCATCGCAGCCGCTTCCTCTGGGCGATTCACGTCGCGCATCACTCGTCCGAAAAGCTGAACCTCTCGGTCGCCCTGCGCCAGCCGCCGTTGGAGCATTTGCTGGACTGGCTCTGGTTCGTCTGGCTGGCGTTGCTGGGCTTTTCGCCGAAGCTGATTCTGACGATCTACGGGTTGAACCTGACCTATCAGTTCTTCATCCACACCGAACTGGTCAACAAACTGCCGCGCTGGATTGAATTGATCTTCAACACGCCCTCGCATCACCGCGTGCATCACGGCCAGAACGCGCAATACATTGATATGAATTACGCGGGCGTGTTCATCATCTGGGATCGGCTGTTCGGTTCGTTTATCGAAGAGCAGGAGCCGGTGCGGTACGGCATCTTGAAACCGGTTCACTCTTACAATCCGTTTTACGTGGGGTTTCATCTTTGGGCCGACATCTGGCGCGATCTGAAAACGCCGTCGTCGCTGTGGATCAAGTGCCAGCAGGTGTTTGCGCCGCCGGGGTGGGCAGATGAGTATCGCGGACGGTAGAATACGCAGCCACGGAGGTAGCGATTATGAACAACAACGGCAACGGACAACCCGCCAAACCCCTTATCGTCGAGACCCGGCGTGGCCCGGCGATCAATGGTTCGCGGCTGACCGTCTTTGACATCATGGGCATGCTTAAATACGGGCGCAGCCCTGATTACGTGCAGGGCTGGTATCACTTACTCGATGAAGAGATGGCTGCGGTGATGCAGTACTTGAAAGAGCACGAGGAGGCCTTGGAGCGCGAGTATGCAGAGATACTGGTGCGCGCCGCGGCGCAAGAGCGATATTGGCGGGAACGCAACAAGGACGTCATGAATAAACCGCCTAGCCCGCCACCGAATGAGGGGATTGCGCGCGCGCGCGCACGATTGGCCGCCATGAAAAAGGGGCGTGAAGCGGAACAAAACGGACAATGAAAGTTCTGGTGGACTGCAATATGGAAGGTCAGGCACGGCGGCTTTTCAGCACGCTCAGCCGTGATGGGTGGGGCGAAGTGCTTCAACTGGAGTTTGTTTACTTCTCCAGCACGCCGCTGACGGAGAACAGCGACGACACGACGATTTGGCGTTACGCGCAGGCAAATGAATTCATCATCCTGACCAACAATCGCAACCGCGAAGACGAAACTTCGCTGACCGCCACCATTGAGCGCGAGAACACGCTTACTTCGCTACCCGTCGTAACGGTCGGCGATGCGGTCAGGTTGTCTGAAGCCAGGTATCGTCAGGCAGCGGCGGATGGCTTGGTCAACATCCTTGCTTATCTGGGCTTATCTGGGCTTATCTGGAAAACTATCGCGGCACCGGGCGCGTGTTCATCCCCTGAGCAGGCCGGTCGCCGCAGCGTAAAGGAACCCTATGTCCCAAACAATCCGTCACGTTCTCCTGGTCGTTTTGCTCAATGCTTCGCTGGCCTTCGCCCAAACCGAAAAGAATCTCGCCGACGACAAACCCGCCCCCACCATCGCCCCCCGTCTCACCGAGCATTCGCGCAAGATGGCGCAGCGTGTGTACAAGGTCGGTGACAACGTGTACTGCGCGGTCGGTTACGGCATCGCCAACGTGACGATGGTGGTGGGCCGCGACGGCGTCATCATCATTGACGTGATGGAGTCGGTGGAGGCCGCCAAAGCCGCCTTCGCCGAGTTGCGCAAGCTCACCGACAAGCCGGTCAAGGCGGTCATTTACACGCACAACCACAGCGACCACACCATCGGCGTCAAAGCCTTCGTCAGCGAAGAGGACGTGCAGGCCGGGCGCGTAGACATTTACGCGCACGAATCGTTGATGAACACGGTCATCAGCAATGCCAGCGTGATCGGCCCGGTGCTGGGACTGCGTTCGGCCTACAGCTTCGGCGTGCTGCTCGAAACCGGCCCGCAGGGAAAGGTCAATCAGGGCATCGGCCCGCAACTGGTCGTCGGCCAGCGCAGCTTCATCGCGCCGACGCGCACCTTCAAAGACAAACTCGACGTGGAAATCGCGGGCGTCAAATTGCACCTGCGTTACGCGCCCAGCGAGACCGATGACGAAATCGTCGTCTGGCTGCCCGACAACAAAGTGCTGCAAACCGCCGAGGTGATTCAGGGCGAGACCTTCCCCAACATGCACACGATTCGCGGGACGAAATATCGCGATCCGGTGGCGTGGTTCAAAAGCATTGATCTGCTGCGCAGCTTTGGCGCCGAACACATGGCGCCCTCGCACGGGCGGCCCGTGTCGGGCAAGGCGGAGATTGAAACGTTGCTGACGGCTTACCGCGACGCGATTCAATACGTGCACGACCAGACCGTGCGGCAAATGAACAAGGGCCTCACACCGGATGAGATCGTCGAAGTGGTTGCGCACTTGCCTGCGCACTTGGCCGCGCATCCCTGGCTGGGCGAGTTTTACGGGACGGTCAAACATTCGGTGCGCCAGATTTATTTCGGCTATCTGGGCTGGTTCGAGGGCGACCCGACCGCGCTCGACCCGTTGCCGCGCGGCGAACGGGCGCGGCGCTACGTTGAATTGATGGGCGGGCGTGAGGCTGTGGTGAAAGCCGCGAAACAGGCCGCCGCGAAAGGCGAGCAGCAATGGGCGGCGGAGTTGCTGACCTACGTCATCCGCGTCAATCCGAACGATGACGAAGCGCGCAAGCTGAAGGCCGAGGCGCTGCGGCAACTTGGTTACAAGACCGAGAACACGAACTGGCGCAACTGGTATCTCACGGCGGCGCGCGAATTGGATGGCACGTTGAACAAAGCCTTCGCGGCCACCACGCTGGCTACGTTGGGCGCGCCGGAGATTATGCGCGCGCTGCCCTTCAGCAAGTTCTTTGAGGCGCTGACCGTGCGGCTCGATCCGGCGAAAAGCGCCGACGCGCAGTTGACCGTGGCCTTTCGCATCACCGACGCCAATCAGGTTTATGCCGTCGAAGTGCGGCGCGGTGTGGCGCAGGTGCACGAATCATTGAACGCAAATGGGCCCGCCAAGGTGGACGTGACATTGAATCTGACGGGGGCGGTGATGCAACGTGTGATGGCGCGCCAGACGACATTGGCGGCGGCGTTGCAGGCGGGCGAGATCAAAGCTGATGGCAATGTGGCGTTGCTGGCGCGGTTCAACAGCCTCTTTGATCCGCCCGCGAGTGAAGCGCCCGCGTTGACGGCGCGGTAATCATGCCAAGGGAACAAGCCGATGGATCACGATCAACTCTTCAAAGAATTGCTGCGCGTCTGTTTTGCCGATTTCATCAAGCTGTTTCTGCCGGAAGTTTATGCCTACCTCGACACCGGCTCGCTGGAATTCATCGAACAGGAAAGCGCGGGCACAACCACCGCGCACGAAAAACGCAGTGTGGACATGCTGGTCAAAGCGCGCTTCAAAGGGCGGCTGACGTATTTCCTGATTCACGTCGAAGTGCAGGCCAGCAAGCAGGGCTGGTCGTCGCGCCGCATGTTTACCTATTTCGCCGCGCAGGAACATAAGCACGACTTGCCGGTTTATCCGATTGCGCTGCTGACGTGGGAGCGCCCGTTGAAGCCCGATGCCGGGTGTTACGTCGTTGATTTCCCCAACCGGCGCGTGCTTGAATTCCGCTACGACGTAATTCAACTCAACCGCTTGGATTGGCGCGCGTATTTGCACACCGACAATCCAGCGGCGATTGCCTTGATGACGAAGATGGGCGTCGCGCCGGCAGACCGCCCCAAAGTGCGTGCGGCTTGTTTGCGGCTGCTGACGCGGCAGCGCCTGTCGCCCAAACAGCGTGAGCCCATTGAGCGGTTTATTGACGCTTATACCGAGTTGACTGACGCACAACAGGTGGAATTCGACCGTGAATTGAAAAAGTTCAAACCACAAGAAAGGAAAGACGCAATGGAATACATGACTTCTTGGGAAAGAAAAGGCTTTGTCGAAGGCAAAGCCGAAGGCAAAGCCGAAGGCAAACTTGAATTGACCATCAAGCTTTTGCTGAAGCGACTGGGCGAGTTGAGCCGTGCCGTGGAAAAGCGCTTAGGCAAACTCTCGCCAGAGCAGCTTGATGAATTGTCGCTGACTGCTTCCGACTTTCAGAGCAAGGCGGATTTGCACCGTTGGTTGAAAGAGCAAACCACCAAATCCATTTCACCTGTATGAAACCACGGGCTTTGAAAAAGCGAGAACCTGCGGAATATCCGCTGGGCAGCGCACTAGCGGGCTATCACAAAGGCGTCGCGCCCGGCAACCGCGAAGGAAAGCTCGAATTACTGGTGAAGGTTTTGGCGAATCGGTATGGCGCTCTGAGCCAGGTGGTGCAAAAGCAGTTGCGCAAGCTTTCCCCTGAACAACTCGACGATTTGTTGCCGGCGCTGCCCGACTTTCAAAGCAAAGCCGAGTTGCATCGCTGGCTGAAAGAACGAAGCAGTCACGTTGCGGCTGTCAGCAACCTCTCTTTTGGGCGGGGAGGGAGCCTGGAATTTCTGGCTCCTGACGAAAGACGCGGCTTCGATAACGGCTTTCAAGTCGGTCAAAGCTTTGGCCGCATTGCCGGGAAACGCGAGTTGTTGGTGAAATTTCTCATGCAGCGATTCCGCTTTTCTTTGGCGGACGCCACCAAGCGCATGAATCAACTTTCCGAACCGGAACTCGATGATCTAGCGCTGGACATTCTCGACCTGCCAAGCAAGGCGGATCTTAATCATTGGCTCAAAGAGAACGATTCCTGACTCGTTGCGCCATCCTGAAAACCTTAATGAACAACCAAGCTTCACAAATCTCCATTATCAAAGGCGGCAGCTTCCTCTTTGAAGACCGCCAGCCCGCCGACATTTTCACCCGCGAAGACATCAGCGAAGAACAGCAAATGTTCGCCGGCGTCGCCGAAGAATTCATGCGCAAGGAAGTGCTCACGCGCGCCGAGCAGATTTATGCCAAGGACTTCGCCGTCACGCGCGAATTGCTGCTCAAGGCTGGCGAACTCGACCTGCTGCGCATTGACATCCCCGAAGCCTACGGCGGCCTGGGGCTGGACAAGGTCAGCTCGGCCTACGTCGGCGAATCCATCGCCTTGCTGCCGTCGTTCGGCGCCAGCTTGGGCGCGCACACAACCATCGGCACGCTGCCGATTGTGTATTTCGGCAATGCCGCGCAACGCGAAAAGTATTTGCCGAAGCTGGCGACGGGCGAATTGATCGCAGCGTATTGCCTGACCGAACCCTCCGCCGGTTCCGACGCGCTCTCGGCCCGCACCAAAGCCACGCTGAGCGCGGACGGCACGCATTACGTTTTGAAAGGGCAGAAGATGTGGATCACCAACGGCGGTTTCGCCGACGTGTTCATCATCTTCGCCAAGGTGGCCCAAGGAGATGAACAGAAATTCACCGCGTTCATCGTTGAAAGAGACTTCGGCGTCATCAGTGGCCACGAAGAGAAGAAGCTCGGCCTGGATGGCAGCTCGACCACGGCGCTGATGCTGGACGATTGCCGCGTGCCAATCGCCAACGTGTTGGGCGAAATCGGCAAGGGCCACGTGGTCGCGTTCAACATCCTTAATTTGGGCCGCTTGAAATTGGGCGGGCGTAATCTGGGGCAGGCGAAACAGGCGTTGAACAACGCCATCGCCTACAGCCAGGAGCGCCATCAATTCGGGCGCGCGATTGCCAGCTTCGGCCTGATCCAGCGCAAGCTGGCCGAGATGGCTGTGCGCATTTACGTCGGCGACGCCATCGTCTGGCGCACGTTGGGGATGATTGATGACGCGCTCGCCACGGTTGACCAGAGCGATCCGTTGCAAGCGCTGAGGGCCATCGAACAGTACGCGGTCGAATGTTCGATCAACAAAGTCTGGACGAGCGAGATGCTGGGCTACGTGGTGGATGAGACGGTGCAGGTTTACGGCGGCTATGGCTACTCTAAAGATTATCCGGCGGAACGGGCCTACCGCGACGCGCGCATCACGCGCATTTACGAAGGCACCAACGAGATCAACCGCGTCATCATCGCCACGCGGCTGCTGAAAGCGGCGGCGGCGGGCGCGTGGCCGTTGCGGGAGCGCGCGGCGCACATCACTGATTATCTGGCGGTGCGCACGGCGTTGGACGAAGGGCCGCCTGCCGATTTGTCTTATGTGTTGCGCGCTTTGAACGATGCCAAACGCACGGCGATTCTGGCGCTCGACGCGGTGGCGCGCGCCTTTGGCGAGCGCGCAGCCGAAGAGCAGGAAGTGCTCGGCCTGGTCGCCGACATCGTGATTGAGACATATGCGCTTGAGAGCGCCTATTTGCGCGCGCACAAACAGGGCACGGCGCGCGGCGAAATCCCCATGGAAATGGCGCGCGTTTATGCCAGCGACGCGGCGGAGCGGATCGCGCTGAATGCCCGCGTGCTGGCGGCGGCGCTGGCGCATGCCGGTGACAGCGCGGCGTTGTGGCGGGCGTTTGAACGGCTGGCGCCGGGCCGGCCGATTGATACCGTGGCGGCGCGGCGACGCATTGCCGCCGATTTGCTCGAAGCCCGGCGCTATCGCTGGTGACTCGTATGAACGCAACCCAAGGCAGATCGAAGACGTGTTGCAACAATGCGGCGTGACGGCGGCGACGCTCACGCCCGCTGAGCGCGCCGCGCTGGATGAGCAAGGCTACGTCATTTTGCCGAACCTGGTGGATGCCGCGTGGTTGAGCCGTCAATCGCAATAGGCGCGCCGCGTGTTGCAATGTCCGTTTGTGCCACGCGGGCCGCAGTCGCTCGACAACCTGCGGGATGACATTCCGGCTTGGCTGATGCCCGCCGCGCGTTATTTGCTGGGCAGTTGAGCACGGCCCAACCAGCAGCGCGGCCATGGCCGAAGGGCGCGGCGTGTTGTTACAATCGGCCACGAAGGAGCGCTGAATCATGGCTTTACCCCAAGAGAAATTTGTTTACACCATCGAGCAATATCTTGAGATGGAACGCGCGGCGGCGGAACGGCACGATTACATTGACGGGCGCGTGATCAAACTGGCGGGCGAAAGCCTGGCGCACAGCACGATCAACGTCAATTTGCTTAGAATCATCAGCACGCAACTGCTCGGCAAAGCGTGCCGTGCGCTTTCGCCGAATATGAAGGTGAAGAGCGGTCCCGTTTTCGCGGCGCGCAAGTCACAGCAGGGCATTTTCTCTTACGCCGATGTCTCGGTGGTTTGCGGGACGCCGGAATTCCACGATGAACTCCGCGACGTACTCATCAATCCGACGGTCGTCATGGAAATCCTGTCCGACTCCACGGCGGATTACGACCGCGACAAAAAGTTTCGCCGCTATCGCGCGCAGTTACTTTCGTTGCAGGATTACGTGTTGGTGGATCAACGGCTGCCCTGGATCAGATTGTATTCGCGCCGGCCCGACAACTGGGTGTTTACCGATGTGGCGGGCTTGGAAGAAACGCTCTACCTGCCTTCGATTGAATGCCACCTGCTGTTGCGCGAAGTTTATGACCGCGTCGAATTTCCAGAATTCGACGAAGCAGACAAAGGCGATCCCAGCGAATCATGAAAAACCTTCTCTTGCTCGCGCTGTTGGCCGCGTCCTTGCTGGGCGCCGCCAAAATCACTCCGCCTAAACCGCCCAAGCCAGTTGCCCCCGTGCCCACATCCGCACAACTCGCCTGGCAACAGCTTGAGTATTACGCCTTCGCGCATTTCGGCATGAACACCTTCACCGATCACGAATGGGGCGAAGGGCGCGCGCAGCCGGACAATTTCAACCCCACGCAATTCGACGCCCGCCAGTGGGCGCGCGTGGTCAAGGCCGCCGGGATGCGCGGCATTATCATCACCGCCAAACATCACGATGGCTTTTGCCTGTGGCCTTCGGCGACGACCGAGTATTCGGTCAAGGCGTCGAAATGGCGCGACGGGCGGGGCGATGTGCTCAAAGAGCTGTCAGCGGCTTGTCAGGAATACGGCTTGAAGTTCGGCGTCTACATCTCGCCCTGGGATCGCAATCATCCGTTATACGGCACGCCGCAATACAACGCCGTGTACAAAGCGCAATGGCGCGAATTGCTCACGCAATACGGCCCGGTCTTTGAATCGTGGCTGGACGGCGCGAACGATGGCAAGAAACGCATGGTCTATGATTTCTGGGGCTTCTTCGCCACGATCAAAGGCTTGCAACCGCCAACGATCATCTTCAGCGACGCGGGGCCGGACATCCGCTGGGTCGGCAATGAGCGCGGTTTCACGGGCGAGACCAACTGGTCGCCGCGCGATAACGAAGGCACCTTTCCCGGCTTCGCCGATGAAAAGCAGTTGAACGTGGGCGACGAAAACGGCACGACGTGGCTGCCCGCCGAATGCGATGTTTCGCTGCGGCCCGGCTGGTTCTATCACGCCAACGAAGACGAGAAGCTGAAATCGGTCGAGCAGTTGCTGAACATCTATTACGGCTCGGTCGGGCGCAACGCGAATCTGCTGCTGAACATTGGCGTAGACCGGCGCGGCCTCATCAATGAAAACGATGAGCGCCGTTTGCTTGAATTCAAACAGGCGCTCGACAAGGAATTTGCCAACAAGCTGACACCGGTCAAAGTCACGGCGACGAACGTGCGCGGCAATAGTACGGCGTTTGGCGCCGCGAAAGCGACAGATGCCGATGTGAATAGTTATTGGGCGACGGATGACGGCGTGACTTCAGCCAGCTTGGAATTAGATTTCGGCAGGGAAGTCGAGTTCAACCGCTTCCTGGCGCAAGAGCAAATTGCGCTGGGCCAACGCGTCAAAAAGTTCGCGCTGCAAATCTGGCAGAACGGCGCGTATGAAACCATCGCGCAACAGACGACGATTGGTTACAAACGACTGCTGCGTTTCCCGACCTTCAAAACCAGCAAGCTGCGGTTCAGCATTGAAGCGGCCAAGGCTTGCCCGACGATCAATCACCTGGCTGTTTATCACGCCCGGCAATAAGGAGAAATTGCGTGCTTACTCGAATTCAATCCCTTACGCGCGTATTGCTGTTGCTCAGCTTGATGACTGTGTTCGCAGCGGCGCAAGACCGCATCGGCACGGTGCAAGTGCGCGTCAGAACCGATCACGCTGATTGGCTGTACAAACCCGGCCAACCGGTCAAATTCACGATCACCGTCATTCAAGACGGTCAGCCGGTCATCAACGCCAGACTGACCTATCGCATCGGCCCCGAACAGATGCCGCCGCGCATCGAACAGACGGTGACATTCAACGGCGCGGAAATCACGGTTGACGGTGGCACGCTGAACGAAGGCGGCTTCTTGCGCTGCATCGCCACAGCCGAGGTGAATGGCAAGACCTATCGCGGCCTATCCACCGCCGCCTTTGCGCCCGAAACAATCAAGCCGACAATGGAAGACCCGGCGGATTTTGACGGGTTCTGGAACGCGGGCAAGGCCGCGCTCGCCAAACTTCCGCTCAATGCCAAAATAACGCTGCTGCCCGATTACGGCACGGCCAAGACCGCTTGTTACCACGTCAATGTGCAAAACATCGGTATGGGCAACGCGCCCTCGCGGCTTTACGGCGTGCTCTGCGAACCGCGCGCGGCGGGCAAGTATCCGGCGCTGTTGTATGTGCCCGGCGCGGGCGTGCGGCCTTATCGCGGCGCGCTCGAACTGGCGGAGAAGGGCATCATTACTTTCCAAATCGGCATTCACGGCATTCCGGTGACGCTGGAACAGAGCGTGTATGACGCGCTGGGTGCGGGCGCCTTGCAGGGCTATCAGACTTTCGGGATGGAGAGCCGCGACCGCTATTACTACAAGCGCGTTTATCTGGGTTGCGTGCGCGCGAATGACTTTTTGGTGAGCCTGCCGAACTGGAACGGGCAAGATTTGGCCGTGACCGGCGGCAGTCAGGGCGGCGCGTTGACGATCATCACAGCGGCGCTCGACGCGCGCGTGAAAGGCCTGGCCGCGATTTATCCGGCGCTGTCCGATACGACCGGCTATTTGAAAAACCGCGCGGGCGGCTGGCCGCACATGTTCCGCGCCGATGCCAGAGGCGAAAGCCCGCACCGCACGCCGGATAAAATCGCCACGCTGGGTTATTACGACGTGGTCAACTTCGCGCGGCGCGTGCGTGTGCCGGGCTTGTATTCGTGGGGTTTCAACGACGAGACCTGCCCGCCGACTTCGATGTATTCGGCCTACAACGTGGTGAGCGCGCCGAAGCGCTTGTTGCTGGCGCTGGAAACCGGCCACAACAACGTGCCTGAACAGATGGAGCGCATCAATCGGTGGTTGGAGAGTTTTTTGAAGACGGGGAAGGCAGAGTAATAAATAGGAGGGAGGCAAGGCGACTGACAAGCTGCAATGCTCGGCTCAAACGCCAGTTGAACGTTCAGTCAGCCGCCTGTTGCGTCATTACCTTGGAGTATGAAAGCTGTTCCTCGGCCTGGGAAGA